>CAZGTR010000015.1:0-2716 GCA_964528715.1 uncultured Oscillospiraceae bacterium
ATTTTTAATTGGGACCCCTGGGCCCAGGAGCATATCAAGCCCCCCATGACCATCGGCCACGAATATGTGGGCGAGATCGCGGCGGTGGGCCCCGGCGTGACCGGCGTGGAGATTGGTCAGCGGGTATCCGGCGAGGGACATATCACTTGCCACCATTGCCGCAACTGTCACAATGGTGATATCCAGTGGTGCAAGGACACCATCAGCGTAGGCGTGGACCGGGACGGTGCGTTTGCCGAATATGTCTGCATCCCCCAGGAAAACCTGATCCTCATTGAGGACAGTTTGCCGGAGGATGTGGTGGCCTTTTTTGATGCCTTTGGCAATGCCACCCACACAGCCCTGATGTTCCCGCTGATCGGTGAAGATGTGCTGATCACCGGCGCTGGCCCCATTGGCATCATTGCAGCGGGAGTGGCGAAATTTGCCGGTGCCCGGAGAGTTATCATCACGGACGTGAACGAATACCGCCTGGAGCTGGCCCGGAAGATGGGGGTGGACGCAGCGGTGAACACCGCAAAAGAGGATCTGCCCCAGGTCATGAAGGAGCAGGGCCTGACGGAAGGCTTTGACGTGGGCCTGGAAATGTCTGGCAACGGGGGCGCACTGCAGCAGATGATCGGTGCCATGCGCAACGGCGGCAAGATCGCATTGCTTGGCATCAGCAACCGCCCGGTGGAGATGAACATGAACACCCTGATCACCAAGGGCCTGACCTTACAGGGCATTTACGGACGGAAATTGGACAATTGGCACCAAATGAGCTACATGGTGCAGGGCGGTCTGGATGTGAGCCCGGTGATCACCCACCGGTTCCACTATACGGAGTTTGAAAAGGGCTTTGAAGCCATGAATTCCGGCCGCTCCGGCAAAGTGATCTTGGACTGGACAAAGGAGGAAGCATGATGAAAACGGCATTGAGCATGATCGAGCAGGAATTGCAGGACATCCGGGAGGCGGGCACCTGGCGGGAAGAACGGATCATCACCACCCCCCAGCGCTCCCGCATCGACACCACGGCGAAGCCCGGTGTGGTGAATTTCTGTGCCAACAACTATCTGGGCCTCAGCGCCCATCCGGAGCTGATCGCCGCCGCCAAGGCAAGCTATGATCAGTGGGGCTTCGGATTGTCCTCGGTCCGGTTCATCTGCGGCACTCAGCAGATCCACAAGGAGCTGGAAACCAAGATATCGAATTTCCTGGGAACGGACGACACCATCCTCTATTCCTCCTGCTTCGACGCCAACGGCGGCCTGTTCGAAACGCTGTTGGGGCCGGAAGATGCGGTGATCTCTGATGAGCTGAACCATGCTTCTATCATCGACGGTGTGCGCCTGTGCAAGGCCAAGCGCTATCGCTACAAGAACAACGACATGGACGATTTGCGCCGCTGCCTGGAGGACGCCCGGCAGAGCGGCTGCAAGAAGATCCTCATCGCAACAGACGGCGTGTTCTCCATGGACGGTTATATCGCAAATCTGCCCGCCATCTGCGACCTGGCAGAGGAATTTGATGCGCTGACCATGGTGGACGACAGCCATGCGGTGGGCTTTATGGGCGAGCACGGTAAGGGCACTCATGAATACTGCGGCGTAATGGGCCGTATCGATATTTTGACCGGTACTTTCGGCAAAGCGCTGGGCGGTGCATCCGGCGGTTATACGGCGGCCCGGCAGCCCATCGTGGATCTGCTGCGGCAACGCAGCCGTCCGTACCTGTTCAGCAATACCGTGGCTCCTGCCATCTGTGCTGCTACCATCCGGACCATCGAGCTGCTGGAGGAAAGCACTGCACTGAGGGACAAAGTCCACGAAAATGCCCGGTATTTTCGTAGCGAAATGGAGAAGCTGGGTTTTGACCTACTTCCCGGTGAACACCCTATTGTGCCGGTGATGCTGTATGACCCCAAGACGGCCCACGAATTTGCCCGGCGGATGCTGGAAAAGGGTGTGTATGTGGTGGCGTTCTGCTACCCGGTGGTGCCCAAGGGCCGGGACCGGATCCGGACCCAGATCAGCGCCGGACATACGAAAGAGGACATTGATTTCGCCGTGAAGTGCTTCGGAGAAGTCAAACGGGAAATGGGCCTGTAAAGACCTTCCCTTCGTAAGCGTAAAACCTACCAGCGCATTGAAAACGCCGCCTCTGAAATCAGGCTCAGAGGCGGCGCTACTATTTATTATAGAACCCAGACGAAATGCCGGACATCTTTCGATGCCCGGCATTTTTGTTTGTTCAATGCGCTCAGCCGATCCAAAGGCCGGAAGCGTCAAAGGTATAGTTGCTGCCGCCGATGTTCAGCGTGCCACCAGCAGCCATCTGACCGCCTGCATGGAGGTAGTACCACTGACTACCCAGCCACAGCCAACCGGTATACATCTTACCGTTGGCATCCATGAAGTACCAAGCTCCATTGATGTACTGCCAACCGATCTGCATCACGCCGCTCTCGTTCAGGTAGTACCATGCGCCGTTGATCTCCTGCCAGCCGGTCTGCATAGCACCGCTCTCGTTCAGGTAGTACCATGCACCGTTGATGTACTGCCAGCCGGTCTGCATAGCACCGCTCTCGTTCAAGTAGTACCATGCGCCGTTGATCTCCTGCCAGCCGGTCTGCATAGCACCGCTCTCGTTCAGGTAGTACCATGCACCGTTGATGTACTGCCAGCCGGTCTGCATAGCACCGCTCTCGTTCAAGTAGTACCATGCGCCGTTG
>CAZGTR010000015.1:2816-14512 GCA_964528715.1 uncultured Oscillospiraceae bacterium
TACCATGCGCCGTTGATCTCCTGCCAGCCGGTCTGCATAGCACCGCTCTCGTTCAAGTAGTACCATGCGCCGTTGATCTCCTGCCAGCCGGTCTGCATAGCACCGCTCTCGTTCAAGTAGTACCATGCGCCGTTGATCTCCTGCCAGCCGGTCTGCATAGCACCGCTCTCGTTCAAGTAGTACCATGCGCCGCCAATGTACTGCCAACCGGTGAGCTGGATGTCATTTTCATAGTAGTACCAGATATCTCCATCCAGCACCCAGCCGTTCAGAGGCTCTTCCTGCTCTTCTTCGGCGTAGCCTGCAACACGCAATGCGAAGCGAATATCCTCCGCAGTCAGCGCCTGGAATGCCGTGGCCGTTGCGCCATCAGAAACGCCGCAGGCCTTCAGCAACGTCACAGAAAGGATATTGCTGCCGGTATTCTTGACCGTCACCTGATATTCCGTATCTTCGCTGGTTTTTTTATTAACCAGCTCATAGAACATATCCACCGAGGATGTAACATTCAGTTCCAGTTCTTCTCCATTGACAGTGATCATCACGCTGGTTTCACCCACCGGTGCTTTCATGCCCAGCTGGAGCAGGCCCTTGGTGGTCACTTTGAAGATCAGGACCTGGCCCCCTCGCAGGTACAGCTCATTCTTGGGGCCGTTGTCCAGCAGATCCTGCTTATTATCCACGAACGCCTTGTCAACATCACCGACATCAACAATCAGCGCATTGCCATCGATCTTGTTAAAGACCTGATCCACGATCTCGTTCAGCTTGCCGTACTGGTCGCTGTTGCCGACCTGGATAGCGTTCAGCACATGGTCACGCAGCTCCTCGAAGGTGGGATTCTGCTCTTTATCGGGGGCGTAGATCGTGCTGTCTTTCATGGTGCCGAAGATCCGCACACCGTCGATGTACACCGGCTTTGTGTCCGTCATGACCTTCGTCACGGTCACGGTGTAGGTGCCGTAATCCAGATCACGCACCGAGGCAATGGGCAGGTTGTAGAATTTATTATTCTGCTCACTGGTGGCATTGGATTTGCCGTTGTCCATCTTGGTATTGATCAGGTAGCCCCGCACCTGGTTTCCATTGGCATCCTTGACCAGCACCATCACATAACCGGTTCCAGCGTCGCAGTTTGCGCAGATCTCGAAGCCGGTGCCCGTAAAGGTGAAGGTGCCCACGCTACCCATAACGGTGGTAGAAACCTGGGTGCCGTTGGAAGCGCCGGTGTTGGACTTGTAAGAATCGTCGTAGCCGTAGTTGTCGGTGTTGCCCAGCTCGGAAGTCTTCTGCACCATGTGGACATCCACCGTTCCAGCATTCGTGTTCCATACAAGTTTATTTTGATGATCATAATTGCAAGTCCAGTAGTTGTAGGAGGCCTTCTTCATTGACGTGCCATCCTTGCTCCAGTCATTGCCCCAGTTAACGAAGTTCTCTTCATAGTAGACCGTGGAAGCGGGATGGATCCGGACACCATAGCCGGTCACTTGCGTTTCGTTATTGCCATCGGAGATGGTGACCTTGATAAAGTCATCCTCCCGCAAGATGGAAGTGGGAACATAGAGGAGCGTGTTATCACCAATGATGTAGGCCTTGCCATACTGACCATCTTCCACAGCCACGATGGTGCCGCCCAAGGAATACTGATCCATATCGATCACGATGGCGCCGCCAAAGTCGATAACATACTCCGGCACATCCACCTTCACGCTGATCTCCACATTGCTCACATTGCCGGTGGTGCCCTTGGAATAAGTGCCCTTATAGACATACTCCAAATCAGCCGTATTGACGATTTTACCGTTTTCCACGACAGTCAGGAAGTTGTCATTGGTCAATGTCAGGCTGGTGGCAAAGGCATAGATATAGGAGTCCGAACCCTTATAGGTCTTAGGTTCGCCCTTACTGTTGTAATAGGTGAAAGAATCATTCAGGAAGTATGCAACGGAGCCATCGGTGTTCGCAGTTTTGGTCCACTTTTCTGCAAAATCATACATATCATCGCATTTCTTGCATTCTTGATCACCTTTGCTCGTATCCCCGACTATAAACTCGAAGGAGCCCTCGACAGATTCACTATTCAGCGTGTCCGCCTTCCACTTATGGCCGGTCTTCTCGTCCGTCAGTATAAAGCTATTGTAGTTAATGCTGCCGGACTCAGATATACTCACCTTAGGCACGCAGACATACAGGGTATAGTGCAACGTATCGCCAACGGAAATAGTCATACCTTTCGTATACGCCGTATACGTCTCTTCGTGGGTCACACCGGTGAGGACCTTCTGGATCTCCGGCAACTTCTCGGCGGCAAAGTTAACATTGGACTGACAATTGCCATAGTTGCTACCTTTCTCACTGGAATATCTCGACCAGAATAAGCCACCATCACAGCCTAATTTATATACCCGCTCCATCAAATCATCAATGGCCTCATCCATTTCAGAAATATTATTTTTGTAAAGCACAACACCATTATTCCTTGTATAACCAACCAAATGATCATGGAAATAAGTGTATGTGCTCACTTTAGGAAGATTCTCATGAGTGTCATCAGTAAGATTCGATCCCCAGTTGTCTCCATTTTCGTTTTTAATAGCATGGAAGAAAGAACCCGCCGATGCGCCCATATATGTCAGCGCATATCCATCATCCGGTTTTGCGAAGAAAAGGATCAAATCATAGGTGGTCTGCGGCTGTTCAATATAAATTTGTGCACCCGCTGGGTACTCGAGCACTTCACCCATTCGATAACTGTAATAGGATGTACAATTATGTTCCATGGTGTTATAGAAATCGAGCACACGCATCGTCTCTGTACCGTCACCATCGCGCTGCAACACGGTCACCGGGATGCCATAGGTTAAACCATTTTCACGGGTCACGGTGACATAGATCTTCTCATCATCCTTCGTCGCCGTCACACCGGTGACAACGCCGTTCTGGTCTACCGCGATCTTGTCACCGATTGTGCCCCAGGTCACACTTGTGGAGCCAGCCAGAGTCGTATTGAAGTCCAGATCAAAGCTGGTACCGGTGGTGATCACCAAACCGGTCACTGGCAGGCCTTTGCTCAAGTAGCTTGTACCGCTACTATAAGTCGTGCTGCCGCCAAGGAAGAAGGCATCCAGATCACCCGTGCCGCCCAGGATCATATCCGGGAGCTCTTCAACGATAACGGTATACTTCACATTGCCCAGAACTGCGCTGCCGACCACGCCGGTGTTCACACCGGTAAAGACCAGGTCATTGCCGGACTTGGCAACGGTCACAATGCTACCATAGGTCGCATTGAACGCTGCGATCTGCTCATCCGTCACCGTGCCTTCCAGGGTAACGGTTTGGGTCCATCCCTTGTAGACCTTCACATCCTGGGTCTTATAAGCCACATTGATGTTGTACAGGGTGTTGCCCACGACCACACTGGTGGTGCCTTCGCCCACACCGGTGATGGTGATGGAGGTGTAGATGACGGAGCTACCATCGGTTCTGGTACCGGCATAGGCAACAGCCGTGGTACTCCACCTACTGCTACACAGGGTATTGTTATACCAGTACAGACCCGTTGCCGAGGAAGCGCTGCTAGTCACACCAAAGGAATTCCTGGAATAGGTCAAGTAACAGCTACCAGATTGGAATGTATAGGTCGTCGACCATCCCGTTGAACTACTCACCGTCCACTTTGTTGCTTCGCTCAGATCGGTAGTAGTCTTAAGGGTACTGCCGTCGAGGACCAGGTATTTACCATTCGTATCCTTGAGCACATAGCTGCTTCCATCGCTCAGGCTGGTCTGCTGGTTGAATGTGGCTTCCGTCACATCGGTCTTACCAACTACATCCACCTTTGCAATGGTCTGATTCAGCTCGGAGCTATCCCAGCTCGACGCATAGTTACCGGATTCATCTTTGATGGTGGTGCTGCCGCCCACATTCAGTGTGATATTCTCCGTATTTGTGTAGCTGCCATTGGAATCGCTAACCTGCACCGCCACAAGACCCATGACGGAGAAATGCGTCACCGGGAAGGAAACGCTGCTATTATCCTCAGAATAGGTCACATCGCAGTAAGTAATGCTCCCGTCGCTGTTGACAACGAAGCCACGGATATACTTTCCCTTCAGCTTGTCAGGGATGGGGATCGTCACCTCTGCGTTGCCGGTATAACTTTCACCGCTCACCAGCTTGGGGGTAATATCGTAGGCCACATAGTTACCGCTGAGGCCTGCAACCGTCTTCACCTCGCTGACGCTCAGCGCCGGATTCAAAATCTCGCTGGAGACGCCGACGGTGATGTTGAAATTCGCATTCACGGCGGAAGCGGAGGGATCGGCTTCAAAGGTCACCTTGCCACCGGTAATGGTATCGATGTCCAAATTTTTATAAGTGATATTGCCACCGTCACCGTTTTCATACAGCAGGCCGATGGTGCCATCCTTCTGCTCCGTCATGCTACAATAGGAGAAATCCTCCACGGAATTCGGCACAATATCGTATGTATTGACCAGGGTCAGTTCATTGTTGCTTCCTACGGTCATAACAAAGATCTGGCCGTTCTTTCTCGTGAAGTAACTAGAGGCCTCTCTTGTATTGTCCGCACAGGCCAGCAGAATCACCTGTTTGCCGTCGACGGTCTTTTTGGAATAGGAAATTGCACTGAGATTGACGTTGGTATTCAGCTCAACACTTTTATTTGTTACCGCAGAACCCCAGGTATAGCCCTCAGAAGCATTGCCCGTGGCATCCACATAGGTCATCACGTCATTTCGATTACCGGTGCGGTAGAACATCCGAAGGGTACCATCTGCCAGCTCCACAATCTCGTTTTCACCCGCACCGGAAAAAGTAGCGCTCCGGGACCAGGTCTTGCCGCCATCCGTAGAATAAATCAGGGAAACTCCTGCTGCGTTGTAGGAGCCGAAAACGATAGTGCCATCTCTGGTCACCAGGCCACGGCCGGGGCTGACCAGAAAGTACCTATCTGTGCTACCCTGCACCTTCAGCGACGCATTGAGCATCTGAGGTGCAGACCAGGTCTTGCCGCCATCGTCCGATGTGGTCAAGTACAGGTAGCTGGTCATCAAAGGATGGAGGTCGCAATCATTATTGTAGTTAAACAGATTGCCGCAATCCTGGTCACCCTTGGTCACATTAAAGTAGGCGTCCACCTTATAGCCCTGGTCTGTATTCGTGGCATAGTCGTAGATGGCGTTGCCTTTCAAATAATACGCAAAGGTGCTGGAGCTGCTTGCCTGGTTATCGGTACTCAGCATTAAGTAGCCATTGCTATCATAACCGCTGCCTGTTTGAGACGCTGTCGTACACTGTTTCTGTGCCCCATCCTTCTGACCCGGGTACAGGTCAACGATCATATAAACCGTCTTGCCGTCCGTTGCCAGCGCAGGGTCAATGAAGGTTGCCGCAGTAAAATTATAATCACTGCTCCTACCATTCTCCAGATAGTTGGCGAAGGTGTATGTCCAGCTGGCACCATTATTGGTGGAATATGCCACGATGGTGTCGATGTCGCCGGCATCGTCGTTAGCACTACTCCATTTCCGCCACCGGGCGTCTGCCGCTGCCACCAAGGTGCCATTATCCAATGTCACGATAGCGGGGATCCGGTAGTGGCCTTTACCGATCACCTCCGTGGGGAACGGCTCGGTATAGGTCCCACTGGTTGTATCCTCGTCCGTCTCCGTTGCCAACGCAGTAGCGGGGACGATGCTCAGCACCAGGCACAGGGCCAGGGCCAAGGACAACAGTCTTTTTAAACTTTTCATATTCAATACCTCCTCGGTAATTGTTCACGCTGAAAATAGATGTGCCACAAGCCAGTGGCGCTCAATCGCTCTCCTGGGCCAGTGCGATCTCCCGCATTCGGGCCACCGTTTTGCACATATATGTAGGAATGCCGTCTGCCCGCCCCGTCTCTGCGCTGGAAATGGCTGCGCAGGGGTGGCAGATGTTCTGATTGGGGCATTTATCACACACGCCCGACAACCGCAACGCCTGGGCCATTGCCGTCAAGCGCTCCCAAGCCGTCTGGAACGAAATGTCCTTGAGGTCCACCTTTGGCTCCGGCATCATGCCGCAGGGAGATATCCAGCCGTCCCAGGTGATCCAGAAGGTAGCTGTTCCGGCTCGGCAACGGATCTTGCCGTCCAGCGGGTCGATACAGCTCTCATCCAGTCCCGGTGGGGGCACGGCTCCGGCACGGATCTTTTCCAAATAGCTGCGGTACGCCTCCTCCCCATTGTAGCGCCGGTGGAAGCGAAGCATATATTCCGCCGACTCCTCCGGGGTGAACCGGTCGTTCACACCCACCATGGTGGGGTCCCGGCGCACCGGGGGGAACATATAGGTCGCCACGGAAATGGGGATGTTCTTTTCCTTGCCGTAGTCCACGATCCAATCCATATCCTGGGCATTCTGCGGGGTCAAGGAGCAATTGAGCTTCACCGGGATCCCGACCCGGACCAGATGGGTAATGGCACTGTCCACCCTGGTGAACACGCCGCCGACACCGCACAGCTTCCTGTACGTCTCGTCGCTGGCACCGTAGAGGGTGATGTTCAGCTTCAGCGGCGGCTTTCGCAGGAAATGGGCCACGGCCTCATCATCGATCAATGAGCCGTTGGTATTGATGGATACCAAAAAGCCCATGTCCACCAGCTCGTCGTACAGCGTCCAGAAATCCGGCCACAGCAGCGGCTCGCCGCCGGTGAGCAGCAAATAAAGCATACCGGCCTCTCTGGCCTGTTTGGCAACACGCCGCCAATCCGCCAAAGTCATGATCCCTCTGGGGCTCTCCCGGACCTCTTGTACGGTCTTTCGGACATAGCACATTCGGCAGGAGAAATTGCAGACCGGCGAAAGCTCGAATGTTCCGCTGAGGGGCACCTTCATCCGGCTGGCCTTGGCATATAAAAATTCAGTCAGTGCGTGGGACGGAAACTTTTCCCTTGCCATCACAACACACCATCCTTTCTCAGCTCCTGCTCCAGCAGGAACACAGCCTGTTCCTCCGGGGTACAGGTCAATTCATAGGCTGGAACCATTGCGCTGATCCCCAGCGCCAGATCGCAGGCCCTTTCCGTTGCACCGGTATCCCAACTGGGGACCGTCACCCCGGACCAAACCGCCCGGAAGGCTTCTCCCGGTGTCAATCGGCGCAAGGTACAGGTTTTTCCCTGGCGGAGCATGACGATGGCGTTGATTGGACAGCTTTCGTTCACATAGCAATGGGAAGATCCGGCATAAGGAGATCCCCAGGCAAGCCAACCGGCTTGTCCCCTGCCGAGGATCGGTCGGTCGCCGTTGATCAGTTTTGCCCCCCGATGGCGGCACCACAGCTCCGCCTGGGTGGATTTTCCGATCCCGGATGGCCCGGAAAACAGGAGTCCTCCCCGGTCTGTCCGGACGCAAGCGGCGTGGAAGCACAGCCTATCCCGATAGAGCATGAGCGATTCGAGTCCCACATGGTGAAAAACACCTTGCAGATGGGAAAAAGTCTTTCCCACATGCTCCAAATAGGAAATACGGATATCTCCGCCGGGATAATCGTAGGTTGCAGCCGCATAGGGCTGTGGAAGCCCCAAAGGGTCGATAAAGTCACGACGTAAAATGCCTCTCTCGTCTTCATAGACACGATAGGTCAGCTCCTGCCACAAGGCGTTTCCCGCCCATGGTGGTAGCTGCACGCCCTGGCATATCTCAATATGAATATCCTGCGTTTGCGTCTGCTTCAAAAAAGGCCAGAAGCGATTTTCTATTGAAATGGGCCTGTCCCCCTGTATCCGCAGAGAAAGCCCCGCAATGGCCAAATCGATCTGGCTGTTCATCAGGAATTGAATATGCTCCAGCCGTCTGCACCGATCGAATAGCAATAGCTCTGTATCGAGCAGCCATTGTCATTATTTGCAAACAGGATCTCTCCATAAGCGCCCGCATCATCGCCCCTAAACCTACAGGCGTGCTCTGCATCTTGCATCGTTCCTTCGACCAGATCAAAGTCACAGACTGCGATATGCTGGGATAACTCGTAGTTTTCGAAGAAAAGCTCCGGTTTTACATATTTCTTCATAAACATTACCTCTCATTCTTGACTCGTCTCCACACGCACCACATCCGCCAGGCCCAGGATGCAATCCTCGGCTTCCAATGTCACGGTAGCGTGTACAGGAATGTTTTCAATCTGATATTGATATGTCACGCCGCCAAAATATTCCGTTCCCAGAATGTTGCGGCAATATATCACAAGGTTTATAAGGGGCCGGTCCGTCTGATTGGTCAGCGTGACGGTGGTCCCGGCAACAGTGACCGTCACCTGTTCCGGAATCGCAACCAGCTCCGGGTCAAAGGACACGGTACAGCTGACTGCGTGGCAGCTAGTCTTGCTGTCCATCGGTGCCTGCTCCCGGGAGAAGGCCATCACGGTAGCACCTGCCGGTAGATCCGTGATTTCAAAGGTCGCAACGCCCCCATCCGTTAAGGTCACGGTCAGCTGCGCCCGGGATAAATAAGTATCGGATGTATTTTTCAGCGTGATCGCAGCAAGATCCGTCCCTTCCCGGTTTTCATTATCCGGGTTCAAACCGCTATACTGGAACAAATTCTCCAGCACCAGTCCGCCCTCCAATTCCAGCGGCAGCTGGAGCTGTGTCAAGGTCTGCGGCGGTTCTGTTTTGGTGGGTTCCGGCTGTGTGGTCTGCTCCGTCTGCTGCTCAGAAAGCTGCGTTGTCTCGTTTCCTTCGCTCTCGCCGTCAGGCCGGTACAACAGCAATGCCAGCAGCACAACTCCCAACGCTATGCCCAGGCACACGATCTTACCTGTTCTGCCATTGTTCATTCATCATTCTCCAGCAGCATATCCAGCTGACGCATCTGATCTAAAAATGCATCCACATCCGCACCTGCAACCGCTTCCGTCACATCATATTCTCCGGTCAGCGCTGCAATCAGCTCATCCCGGGTGCAGTCGCGCTGCAATTTGCGATAAAGCAGGCAGCCACTCTCCGATACTGCGATCAAACCTCTGGTGGCCAATGCCGCTTCCCCTGTCGGGATCAGAAGATACTCGTCAGCGATATTTCGCAGGATGTAGTTTGCTTTTACTTTCATGCTGTTTCCGTCCGTTTCTTCGGAAAAATCGAATCTACTTTTGTATATCCAGCATACTGGAAAAGAGCTTTCAAAAGCTACCCCGGTATGACATACTATATACCTATAGTTCACTCACATTATATATTCCAAGGGTAAATTTGTCAATTGTATTCCTTACCAAAAAGGCAAAAAATCCTTCGCCATCATTGGACATTTTTTTCACATTTTTCACCGTTTTTTCCCTTGCGCACACTGTGTCTGCGAAGCAGGGAATATAGCAAACAAATCGGTCGCCGCAGAGGCAGGATCCGGATCCAGACTCTTTCAAAAAAGTCCCACCAAAAGCACCCCGGGGTCAGCATTTTCCCCTTTCGCTCTGCCTGGGTAACGACAGCAATGACCTGTGCCGCTTGGATCCCCCGTTCCAGATCTGTCTGGGCATCCCCGACCATGGTAAACGCCCCCGCCTCCACCGCATACACCCGATGGAGCACATACATTCCATTTTCCCGCCGGTACAGCAAAATATCGCCTCGGTGGATTGGTCGGTCCGGGCGAGCCAGCCAGACCCGGTCCCGTCCATGGATCAAAAAGGGGCTCATGCTGTTGCCTGTGACCACCAATGGCAACGGCCCTGCATTTTCCTCCCACAGCAACTGCCGGTAGGTTTCCAGCAGCTGTTCTGGTGCGACGGTCTTGCGTTCTGTTTTCATCCCGCCACCTCCTACAATCCCAGCTGCTGATACAGCGCTTTGAGTTGCTCCACGGTATCCAGATCCGCCGCCAGAATATCATGCGCTTCCCGGGTATGCTGCCGCCAGGTATCCCGGGTCAGGATCAACCGGTGCACCCATGCCACAGGCAGCAGCCACGGCTTCTTCTGTAAGTAGGTGTAGCGGCTTTCAATGGTCTTTGCCGAGGGGAACAGTCGCTTTCTCATCGTCCTTGCCCGGGAGACCTCTCCCCCACGGCTTTTGACTTTCAAAGCATTGGTACCACTATCCGTCCCCGCCTTGCCGAACACGCCTCCATCCAGTGTCAGCTTCAGGAATGTGTCCCAGGTCTTCTCCTCCACCGGATCCAATTCCAGCGGACTTTCCACGCCGAAGCCACGCTGCACCAGAGTCAGCGCCACATTGGCAAAGGGCCAAAGCTTCAGTGTTTCCAGTTCCCGCCGAACAGACACCCAATCCAGCGTATTTCCAAAATGCCGGATAAAGGCCCCCAGATCCAGATACATCCGCAGTCCCGCCCCG
Source organism: uncultured Oscillospiraceae bacterium (assembly GCA_964528715.1). Lineage (GTDB taxonomy): Bacteria > Bacillota > Clostridia > Oscillospirales > Oscillospiraceae > Faecousia. Next base: position 13,175 of record CAZGTR010000015.1, read on the forward strand.
GAACCCACCAGATGCTTTGCAACGTGGGTGATGAGATAAAGGAAGTGATATTCCGGTGTTAACTGGAATGTCATTCCACCTTTCTGCTCCACATGACTCCAAACCGCATCAAAGTATTCCCGGTGATCTGCCTGGTCCGACACATCCACCTCCATAATACGGGTGTGGATCTCGTAATATTCTTCGCCCCGGCGGTAGCTGAACACCGGCTCCCAGTCCGTTTCTGTCCGGAAGCCAAGCTTTTGCAGCAGCACATGGCACCGCTGCCGATCCTCCGGGTGGATCACCAGATCGATATCCCCGTACGTCCGCAGCTCCGGCACGGGATAGTATTCCCGCAGCACGAAGCCTTTCATAACGATGTGCTCGATCCCCGCCTGCTCCAGCTGCTGGAGCAGCATGGTGGTCTGCACGCCCCGGCGATTAAAGGCCGCAATGGTATTCAGGCAGACACTGCGCAGCATTTTCTGCTGCTCTGGAGGACAAATGGGCCAATTCATGCTCATATAGCCCAGGATTCCGGTCAGAGAATGGATCTCCGCCAGTCGCAGCACCTTGCCCCAGTCCAAATCCTGCGGGGCTTCCGGTGCTTCTTGCCGCAGCCACGCACCCAGTAAATGCAGCAAATATTCACTTTCCCGCTCCATTGCGTCACCTCCTTGGCCCTTTCTTAGTACACTTGCTCCAACGCCCGCAAAATCTGTGCTTCTGGCCGCAACCAATTGCAGTAGTATTTATGGTTTTCAACTTTCATGTTGTATACAGCCTCTGGTGCCTTGTAGAGTAGTTCGACATTTTCCAGACATTCTTCCGCAGTGTCGAAGGGCAAATAATTTTTACCCGCTTCGAATCCCCCAGGTAGCTGGTAGTAAAACCTTTCTGCAACGATAGCCCTGGATGCAGCAACATATTCGCCCGTTTTCCAACCGATAGATTTGTGCAACCCCATAGAACCCACGCAGATATCTGCCCGCTGCATTTCGTGTAAATATCTGCCCTTTCTCGTTAATGCCAACGGCACCAACACATCTGGTGCATAATTTCTGGCAAATGTACTATCTTGGATCCCTCCCAAAAACGATGCTCCGTATATTTCACGTAATTGCCGCACAATTTGGACACGCTCTCTGTTTATTTTGTTGCGTTCCTCAATCATATATTCCTTATATGGTCTCCACTGCGCCGGTGTCTGTTCGTTAAGCTCAATTTCTTGTGGATTCCAAAGACGAGACATAAACATTATTTTTAGATCTTTTGTCTTATAATCCGGTCCTTTCTCAAAGCTGTTTACATGCATACACTTTGAGTAGCCCGAAATTTCCCTCACACATTTTTCTA
>CAZGTR010000016.1:0-13670 GCA_964528715.1 uncultured Oscillospiraceae bacterium
GCCGACAATACTTGCAGGGTGACTTGCCGGGAAGATAGGTAATGCCAACACAAAGAACCTCGGATATATCCGGGGTTCTTTCACTAAAGCACAGAAAATTACAGCTGTATGTGAAAAAAGGATTGCAAAGTACTGCTATCCATGCTATAATGATCTGTGTCCGGGTAATGCAGGGCCAAATATTGGGATGTCGCCAAGCGGTAAGGCACCAGACTTTGACTCTGGCATTCGTCGGTTCAAATCCGGCCATCCCAGCCAACTTTGATCCGCTAGCTCAGTTGGCAGAGCAACTGCCTTTTAAGCAGTGGGTCCGGGGTTCGAATCCCCGGCGGGTCACCAAACAGGAACGACGATTTTCGTAAGAAAACCGTCGTTCCTGTTTATTTTATCTAAAATCGCTATTTGATCATTCTTTTCCATTTCACCTTGAAAGGATCACTGCCAATGAAATATTTGCGCCAATTTGCCATCATCATGTTCTTTACCCTGGCAGGTGAGCTATGCCAGGCTCTGTTGCCGCTGCCCATTCCCGGTTCTATTTACGGCATGGTATTGCTGCTTCTGGCCTTTGCGCTGAAACTTTTAAAAGTAGAAGCAGTAAAGGAAACAGGCTCCTTTTTGGTTTCCATCCTGCCGGTGCTGTTTGTCGCCCCTGCGGTGGGTCTGGTAGCCTGCTGGGACCTGATCCGGCCTCAACTGGGCAAGATCGCCGTGCTGATCGTCATCTCCACCGTGATCACCTTCGCCGTTTCCGGTCTGCTGACCAAACTTTTCTCCAAAGGAGGTGCCGACCATGCTTGAAGCCCTCCGAGAAAGCGGATTTTTTGCCATCACCTTGACCATTGCCGCCTTTTTTCTCGGCACATGGGTGCAGAAAAAATGGAAACTTGCTATTTTAAACCCCATCCTCACCGGTGCCGCTATGATAATGATCGTACTTTGGCTGCTGGATATCCCCGTGGAACAGTACCAGGCGGATTGCGCCCCCTTGAGCCATCTCATGACCCCGGCAACCATCTGCCTTTCCATTGCCTGCTACGAGCAGCTGCAAAAGCTGCGCAAGCACCTTCTATCCATTGCGCTGGGTGTTCTTGGTGGTGTGCTGTCCAGTCTGCTCTGCGTGTGGCTGCTCTCCCAGCTCTTTGGCTTTGACCATATCACCACAGTTTCTCTCTTGCCCAAAAGCGTCACCACCGCCATTGGCATCACCATCAGCCAGCAGGCAGGCGGCCTCGGTGCTCTGACCACGGCAGTCATCGTCATCACCGGCATTTTGGGAAATGTTGCCGGGCCGCTGCTGTGTAAGTTGTTTCATCTCAACGACCCGGTCTGTCAAGGCGTCGCCTACGGCACTGCCTCTCATGTGGTGGGCACCAGCCGGGCAAACGAGATCTCCACTCTGGCTGGAGCCGTAAGCAGCCTGTCGCTGACCCTGTCTGGCCTGATCACCACACTCGTTCTTTCCTTTCTTCTTTGACTTTTAGACCCGTGCCGAAAATTGGCACGGGCTTTATTTTTTCCTCTTAACATTCAAGCGTACTATCTATATAATACAGTTAGTAAGTGTATTACAGAACTAACACAGTGAAAGGCGGTGTAGAACTTGATCTCCTTTACCCAATTCACTCCCGTAGACAATGTGCCCATCTATTTGCAGATCATCGGCTATATCAAGCGGGAAATCGTCGCCGGTACCATCCAGGACGGAGATGAAATACCTTCCCGGCGAATGCTCTCTGCACTGCTGGGTGTCAACCCAAACACGATCCAGAAAAGCTACGCCATTCTGGAAGAAGAAGGGTTGATCCACTCCCGCGCCGGTGCCAAAAGCTGTATCTGTGCCGACGAAAGCGCCCTGCGCCACCTGCGCCAAGAGATCCTCCGTGGGAGTCTCCGCTCCACCGTGGAGGACATGAAGCAGATGGGTTTGTCACTTCCGGAAGCACTGGAAGCCATCCGTGAATTTTGGGAGGAATGAATGATGAAAAAGTACACAAGTGTTGCTTCTCTCACCCTCACTCAAACGGCGTTCCCCGCCGCTTTGGTCATGCTCTTGGCAGGGCTGCTCCAATGGCTCCTGTATCAGCCGGATTCGGTGTATTTTGAAAGCACATTGGGACTTACTCAGTGTCTGATCTTCCTTGGCGGCCTGTTAGCGCTGGCAGCAGTGCTGATCATCCGCTGTTGCACCCAATGTAACTGCCGGCTGTACCTATTGCGGGTATCCCCCAATGCCATCACATTTCTCCGGGCTGCCATTTTTGCCGGCTACTTTTTCCTGTACCTGGCCTCCCAACTAGCAATGATCTTTGCCATGTATTTCCGCTTTCTGGCAGTTGCTGACGCTTCCACCGTTGTCCAGCACGGACCTGAGGTTCTGTTTCTGCTATCGTATCGCAGTTCCCTTTTCCACACTCTGCTCCCTCTGGCAGACTGGCCTGGATATCTGCGTAATCTTGCCCTGTGTGTGGGCTTTGGTTGTACCAGCGCCTTTCTCTCCCATCTCGTAGGTTTTTACAAGCGTCCCAATTTTCTGTTCTGGGCAGCATTCCCAGTGCTGGCAATGCTGCTCTGGCTCCCCGCCGAAATGGCCCAGTGGCAAAGCTGTCTATATTTTTCTCTGGTAGTGCTGGGCGTATCAGCTCTGCTGCTGTGCTATGTTTTTGGAGGTGTTTCCAATGAAGATTGACCTGCAACGTTATCTTCCTCTGGGATCACGCCCATCGGACGAGATCGCATGGCTCACCCTCGGGTTGGGCGGATGTGCCCTTTGCAGCACCAGCTTTCTTTTGCATTTCACTAAAGCGCTGGATGGGCTCTATATCATTCAGCTGGATCAAAAGGTCCTTCGTCCGGATGCTTCGATGCCACCCTTTTCTCAGCTACTGGGCCGCTGGTTTTGGGCAGGCTTTGCCCTGTATCTGCTGTTCATGGCAGTCTTGGTTGTCTACCATTACCGGCTGCACCGCTCCGGCAGCAAAAGTATCTACTTGATCAAGCGCACCTGGAACCCCTGGGAGTTGCACCGCCGGTGCTGGACATTCCCTCTTATCGGGGCAGTGCTGGGGCTTTTGCTTCTGAATGCATTGTTACTGGGCTATCGCCAGCTTTACATGAACACCACACCGCCCCAGTTTCTTTCATGAAAGGAGATCGCCATGCTTGAAATCACCAATCTGAGTAAAACCTATTTTCCGGCAAGCAGGCCGTCAAAAACGTATCTGTGACATTGGAGCCGGGGCAGATCATCGGTCTGTTTGGCGAAAACGGTGCCGGAAAGACCACTTTTATGAAAAGTGTACTTCATTTGCTGCGCTTCTCCGGTCAAGTGAAGCTGGATGGCAAACCCATCACGAACCGGAACATCGCCCGGCTCAGCTTCGGCACCTGTGAACATTCCTTTTTCCCGAATCTGTCCATTCAGGCGCACCGACAATTCATGCAGGAGCACTTTGATCGCTTCAACGCTAAGCGCTTTGATACGCTGGTGGAATTCTTTGATCTGCCCCGTCACTGGCCCATCCGCCTGTTCTCCAACGGACAGAAAAATCAATTCGAAGTGATCCTGGCGGTATCCCAGGGCGCAGACTACATTTTTCTGGATGAGCCCTTTGCCGGCAACGACATTTTCAACCGGGAGGATTTTTACAAGGTGCTACTGGGCATTCTGGAGCCTCACGAAACGCTTCTGCTGTCCACTCACCTGATCGAAGAGGTGGAGCCCATCATCAGCCGGGTGCTTTTAATGCGCAAGGGTCAACTGATCGGTGACATCGCCACCGACCAGCTGGAGGAGCAGGGTCTAAGCCTAATGCAGTTCGTGAAGCAGCGCTATCAATACCAGGCAGGTCGTGTGGCTCATGTACTCAATGAGCTGAATGAGGAGGAATGAGCCATGAAAAAGCTGACTGTATATCTTCTGGTTCTGTGCATTGCTTTTGGATGTGTGGTAGGTAGCCACTGCGCCCTCAGCCACAGCAGTGCCACCCTGCTGGACGGCACCGGAAACGACTGTCCTATCACAGAAACGGTACTATCCGGCGATCCCGCCCGGCTGGCAGGCTGGCAGATCGATTTCACTCTCTACGCAGGCGACCATCTGCAATGGGATGGCACCTATCATCTGGGCGCAACCGGCAAGTGCGAGACCTCTGACAGTTTCAGCCTTGCCCCTGTCCAGCGCTATGAACTGGAGCTGACCTACTTCCATCTTGATCACGAGCTTTCCGTCAGTTATGACGATGGCAGGCAGAAATTATCTGATCACGGCTACGGTCCACTGCTGAAATATGCCAAGACGCACGCCAGCGCCACTTCCGATACCGTGACAGTCCCGTTGAAAGATGTGATCGCCAATTACCCGTTCAAGCTCTACGCCAGTAGCGATCTGGGCACCACCGGCTACTACACTTATAATCTCCTAACGGATAACAGCGGCGTTCTCCACGAAGCCCTAGAACCGGATGCGGACTATCTTGCCTTGCATGAATTGTTCCACTTTCCGGTACAGCCGGAGGATACCGCCACCGTCACCATGGAATTCGGTTCCAGTCAGATCGATTTCACCTTAACCACCGAAACCGACAGCTATGTTCAATTCTACCAGCACCTGACAGACAAAGGGGTCTATCTGTTGCCGGTTTACCGCAGCACCGATGGCAGTTTTCTAAAAACAGACCACGCACAGGGCGTAGGTATCTATTTTCTCCCCTATAAGGACTATGGCAGCATTACTGACAACGGGAAAAAGCGTGCAGCCATCACCGCCGATGTCCATAAAGCCGTAAATGTCTGCCCTCTGGGAGAGAATGCCCAAATCTGCTTTGCCCAGTTTTCCGAGGATGATAACACTGTCACCCTGGTGCTATTGGAAAACGACCAATACATCGTCCAGGTGATGGAGCTGTCCAGTGGTACCACGCTCCGGCGGGTCCCGGTGACCGCTGCCGTTCCCACCTCCGCACAAGTGGCGATCTGGCTCTGCAGTGACACCTTATCCTTGCGACAAGGAGACACCATCACCGTTGTGGATCTTTCCGAACAGGAAAAATCGCTGACCATCGATGCCACAGCGCTATCCATCATGACCACTGATCCTCCCGACCATTACAGCGGTCAGCTGGTACTGAAGGACGGGCAAGCCGTATGGGCTCGGTCCACCGGCAGCACGCTGTTGGAAGTGATGGCATGGGATGAGAACGGACTTTTGTTCCACGGAAATTATGACTACGAACCATTGTATGAGTCGAATGGTTCTCCCGAGCCGGCGCTGGAGTTGCTTCCCGCCTCCATCAAGCCATCAAAACCGTAAGTTACAAAAGTTACTTTTTGTGTCTTCACACTTAACAAAATCAATGGGTAAATCCACTGGTTTTTGGGTCAATATGTTGAGATTTTTCTACTTTCCTTGACAGTTGCTGGATTTTGTGGTAATATTCGGACACTGTGGGGCTGCATCACACGCAGCCCCCTTTTCTTTTCGTGTCGTTGTCCGAGAGGAGGTTTTGTCTTGGATACGCTTCGTTCCTGCACGCTGGTGCAAAAAATCAACCATTTTCTTTACACCCCCGCTTATTTTTTTCTGATCGCCGCACTGACGATCTTCGCCAATATCTGTGGTGGAGAACTGCTGACCTACACCTGCTTCATACTCATTGGCATCTACCTGTGCCTGCTGGGACCGGATCTATTGCCCATCGTACCCATCGTGATCTGCTGCTATATTGCCCCTTCCATAAAAAACAATCCGGGGCTCTCAGACGACTCCATCTTCTCCTTTGACCGCTATGGCTGGTACCTGTGTCTGCTGGTGACAATTTTTGCCATCTGCGTGGTCCTGCGACTGATTTTCGACAAGGAGCTGGGTGGGAAGCACTTTTTGCGTTGCAAGCGTAAGCTTCTGTCCGGTATGCTGTTTCTAGGCCTTGCGTATCTACTTTCCGGACTGGGAAGCACGCAGCTGAGCCTATACTGGAAGCGCAATCTGCTTTTCTCCGTGATGCAGTTTGTGTCTATTTTTCTGCTGTATTACCTGCTCACAGGTCTCGTCCGCTGGGACACCGCCCCCCAAGCCTATCTATCCTGGACGGGCGTGTGCGTTGGCTTTGTGCTGCTGGTAGAATTGGCAAACATCTACATCGTCAATCAGGTCGTTGAGGACGGCGAGATCGTCCGGCTCAGCATCTACGCCGGCTGGGGAAACTACAACAACATCGGTGCCATGTTGGCAATGATGATCCCCGCACCCTTTTTCCTCACCGGAAAAGGCAAATATTCCGGCTTCTTCTATTTGATTGGCATGGCTTTTCTGGCCGGGCTCCTGTTCACCTGTTCCCGTGCCGGTATACTGGTCGGTCTGGTGACCTATTTGGCATCGCACACCCTTTCCCTGATCAATAGCCGCCGGGCCCGCGCCAATGTGTTCATCCATGCTTTCACCGCTCTGCTGGTGGTGACCATTTTTCTTCTCTTCCATGACGATCTGATGCACCTGTTTCAAGAGCTTCTGGACCGAAAATTTGCCCCAGCCGGGCGGGATAACGTATATGCTGCCGGGATCCAGCAATTTTTGGATCACCCCTTGTTTGGTGCCACCTTTTATCCGGAACACTATCCCATGAAGGACTGGTCCACCTCCGCAGATTTTGTGGCTTTTTTCCCCTCCCGATGGCACAATACCTTTATCCAAATCCTGGCCTCCTGCGGCATTTTCGGTTTATTTGCATACTGCCATCACCGTTTCCAAACTCTAAAAATATTCTTCACGCACCCCAGCAGCAAAAAGACCTTTGCTTTGATCTCCATGCTGACGCTCCTCGGCACCAGTATGCTAGACTGCCACATGTTCAATGTCGGCCCTGTTCTGTTTTACTCCATGAGCCTGGCCTTTACCGAAAAAAAGCTGGATATTTGAATACCGGGCCGTTTCAAAACGTGCCTGGTATTTTTTTACTTCATTTTATGCAGTATATTCATGCAGTTATTCATCAGCATTCTTGCGTTTTTATTCATCATTGTTCCTTTTAACCCATTTTATCCTATTCGTTTTGTCATTACTCACAATTGACGATGAATAATATTCGTGGTATCATTCACTTATAAAACAAATCGCCCCAAAACGGCAAAGGAGAGAAAATATTATGAAAAAGATCATTGCATTGACCCTGGCCCTGCTTTTGGCCATCGGTATGTTCGCAGGTTGCTCCGTGGCAGACGACAACGGCCCCGGCAAGAACACCTACAACCTAAAAACCGTCAAGGAAGGCTACCTCACCGTCGCCACCTCCCCCGACTATGCGCCCTACGAGTTCTACGACATGAGCTCCGGCAAGGCCGAGCTGGCTGGCTTCGACATTGCCATGGCACAGTACATCGCTGATTACCTGGGCCTGACCCTGGAGCTGGTCCCCATGGACTTCGACGGTGTGCTCACCGAGATCCAGAACAAGAAGTGCGACCTGGCAATGGCCGGCCTGTCCCCCAGAGCTGACCGGGCTGACATCATGGACTTCTCCATCGTCTACTACACCTCCGAGCAGAGTCTTGTGACCTTCGACGGCAAGATCACCTCTCTGGAGGAAGCAAACAACGCCAACATCAAGATCGGCGTTCAGACCGGTTCCATCCAGGAGGGTCTGGCACAGGAGAACACCCCCAACGCTGACATTGTTTCTCTAGCAAAGGTCACAGATATCATTGCAGAGCTGGTCTCCGGTAAGCTGGACGCCGCCTTCATCGAGACCCCCGTGGTCAACGCTTACAAGGCTACTTACGAGAAGCTGAGCATCGTATGCACCATTCCCGAGGAGGACAACGGCAACATCATCGGCGTGTACAAGGACAATGCAGATCTGCTGAAGTATGTCAACGAGGCCATGCAGAAGGCTCTGGACGACGGTAGCTTCAACACCTTCGTCAAGGAAGCCATTGAGGCCGCCACCGGCGAGATCTACGAAGGCACACTGGACGACACCACCGCAAGCAACTAAAACCACCCTTTTCCCGGTAAGGTCACCTTACCGGGAAACCGTCTTGTTATAAAGGAGAAAACATGATCACCATTCAAGGCTTTCAAAAAACCTTTGCCTATATGAGCCTGTTCTGGGAGGGCATGGCCTGCACCGTGCTGCTGTCCGCCCTGACCGTGCTCTTTGGCTTCCTCTTTGCCCTGCTGCTGGCTTCCGCCAGAATGTCTAAGATCTATCCGCTGAAGTGGCTGGCAAACATCTATGTGGAAGTGATGCGGGCCACCCCCATGGTGGTGCAGCTGTTCATCATCTACTATGTGGTGTTGGGCGATATTTCCCTGCCCGCCATCCGAATCTTCGGCTTCATCCGTTTTGAGCGGATGGTCCCCGGCGTGGTGGCCCTGTCCCTGAACTCCGCCGCATACTTGAGCGAGATCATCCGCTCCGGCATTCAGTCCATCGACCACGGTCAGACCGAGGCCGCCCGGAGTCTGGGCATGAGCCAAATGCAGAATATGTTCCATATTGTCCTGCCTCAGGCCATCAAGAACATCCTGCCCGCCATTGCCAATGAGTTCGTCACCATCATCAAAGAGTCCTCTATCTGCTACACCATCGGCGTACAAGAGATCATGTCCGCCGTCAAGGCCGCCCAGAGCACCTACCAGATCGCTGAGCCCCTGCTCATCGCAGCGGCCATGTATTTCTGCCTGACCTTCCCCACCAGCAAGATCATCGCATATTTCGAAAGGAGAATGAGCCGTGGAGACAAGCGTTGAACTGATCCAGGTCAAAAATCTGGAAAAGCATTATAACAAAGGCACCCTCCATGCCCTGGACGGTGTGACCGTCAACATCAACAAGGGCGACGTGATGGTAGTCATCGGACCTTCCGGCTCCGGCAAGTCCACCTTCCTGCGCAGCTTGAACTTGATGGAGCAGCCCACCGGCGGCAGCATTATCTTCGATGGTGTGGACATCACCAAAAAGAAAGTCCCCAATGAAAATGGCAAGATGGTGAAGCTGAACATCGACATTCACCGGCAGAAAATGGGCATGGTGTTCCAACACTTCAACCTGTTTCCCCATAAGACCATTCTGGAGAATATGATCCTGGCCCCCGTCCATGTCAAGCACATGGACAAGGCGCAGGCCAAGGAAAAGGCCATGGGCCTGCTAAAGCGTGTGGGTCTGGAGGATCGGGCAGACGCCTACCCCATCCAGCTCTCCGGCGGTCAGAAGCAGCGTGTTGCCATCGTCCGGGCATTGATGATGGAGCCGGAAGTAATGCTCTTTGACGAGCCAACCTCCGCTCTGGACCCCGAAATGGTGGGCGAAGTTCTGGAAGTCATGAAAGAGCTGGCTGCCTCCGGCATGACCATGGTAGTAGTCACCCACGAAATGGGCTTTGCCCGGGAAGTGGGCAACCGTGTGCTGTTCATGGCAGACGGCAAGCTGCTGGAAGAAGGCGCACCTCAGGATATCTTTGACCATCCCCAGCACCCCCGTCTGAAGGATTTCCTGTCCAAGGTTCTGTAAATACAACGATCTCCTGTTGCGAAGCTGTTTGCAACAGGAGATCATTTTGTTATTTCATTGTTTCTTCCACATTCTGTCCGCCGGTGATCAAGTGCTTGGGGCACACCGAAGCGCACAGGCCGCAGGATGTACACTTGTCATAGTCGATATAGGCCAGATTTTCCTCCACATGGATGGCCCCCTCCGGGCAGATCTTCACGCACAGGCCGCAGCCGATGCAACCGGCGCTGCATCCCCGAATGGTCACGGCGCCCTTGGCCTTGGAGGCGCAGGCAATGACCACATGATGCCCATATTCCACCGGCACGATCAAATTCCGGGGGCACCGGGCAGCGCATTGCATACAGCCCACACACTTTTCTTCGTCCACCTTGGCAACGCCGTCCACAATGTGGATGGCATCGTACTTGCAGGCCGCTGTACAGTTGCCGAAACCTAAGCAACCGAATTTGCAAATCAGCGGTCCCCGCCCAGCGACCTTCGTCGCCGCCAGACAATCGTGAATGCCTTCGTATTCCCCCTTTTGCTTGGCGCCAGTGATCTTGCCGTTCTCGTCCACCCAGTGGTAGCCGGAGCAACGGACCAGTGCCACCTTCCGGGTCACCTTTTCCGCTTTCACACCCATGATCCGGGCCATGGCCTGGGCGGCCTCATCGCCGCCGGATGCGCAGGCACCGATGGGCGCTTTTCCCTCCAGCACCGCCTGTGCATAGCCGCTGCAACCGGCAAAGCCACAGCCGCCGCAGTTGGCTCCGGGCAGGCACTCCTGGAGCTGTCCCAATCTGGGATTCTCTTCCACATGAAAGACCCGGGCGGCAATGGCGAGGACCAGACCAAACGCCAGTCCCAGTCCGCCCAAAATGGCAATTGCGATCAACATATCCATTTCACGCCCTCCTTAGGAGATCTTCAGACCGGAGAAGCCCATGAACGACAGGGCCAGCAGCCCCGCTGCGATCAGGGCAATGGGAAATCCCCGGAAGCTCTGGGGCACATCGTCCTCCTCCATCCGCCCCCGGATGGAAGCAAACAGCACGATGGACAGGGTAAAACCCAGGCCGCCGGCAGCGCCATTGAGCACGCTGATGAGGAAATTATATTCCTTCTGCACATTCACCAGCGCCACGCCCAGCACGGCGCAGTTGGTGGTGATCAGGGGCAGGTACACACCCAGAGCTTGATACAGAGCCGGAACGCTCTTTTTTAAGAACATCTCCACCACCTGCACGATGGAAGCGATGACCAGAATGAACGCCACCGTCTGCATATAGGTCAGTTCCAACGGGATCAGGATCAGCTCGTTGACAGCCCAACAGGCAGCCGACGCAATTGCCATCACGAAGGTCACAGCCATGCCCATACCCAGCGCCGTGTCCGTCTTTTTGGACACGCCCATGAAGGGGCAGATACCATAGAATTTCACCAAAATGAAATTCTCCGTCAAGATCGCTGATAGAATGATACCAAAAATACTGCTCATTTCTTCGCCGCCTCCTTCTTTTCAAGGCGCTTGACCAGCCATTGGGCCCCAGCAATGACGCAACCCAGGGTCAAAAATCCACCCACAGGCATGACCATCAGCATAGCAGGAGTCCCCTCCGGCAGGATGCGGATGCCCTCGCCGCCGTTGAGAATGCCGCCGCCAAAGGTGCCAGAGCCCACCAGCTCCCGGATAACGCACATAGTCACCAGCGCACAGGTGTAACCAATGCCCTGGAACAGGCCGTCCAGAAAAGACGCACCCACTGTATTTTTCGACGCAAAGGCTTCCGCCCGGCCCAAGATGATACAGTTGACCACGATCAAAGGGATGAACACGCCGAGGCTTTCAGACAATTCCGGCAAAAACGCCTGGATCACCAAATCGATCATGGTCACAAATCCGGCGATGATCACCACATACGCCGCAATGCGGATCTCATTGGGGATGACCTTGCGCAATGCCGAGATCATCACATTGGAGCAGATCAGAATGATGGTCACGCTCAGGCCCATGCCCAAGCCGTTGAACAGCGATGTGGTGATGGCCATGGTGGAGCACATTCCCAGCAGTTGCACCAAAACCGGGTTCTTGGTCAGCAGACCCTCTTTGAACATTTTTCCGATTTTCATGGGGACACCTCCTGCAGAAGATAGCTCTGGATCGCTTCCTGGGCCGCATTCACGCCCGTGACCACCGCCCGGGATGTGATGGTGGCGCTGGTCAGCGCATCCACCTGCCCGCCATCCTTGGTGACGGCGATGGTTCCGGACAACCCTTGAAACTGTTCCCGGAATGCCTGCCCGGCGGCGTTATCTGCCGCCGCCACGGCACCCAAACCCGCCGTCTCCGAATGGCTGATGATGCTGATGCCCTGCACCTGTCCCCTGGTCGAGAAGCCCACCATCATCGTGATGGTGCCGCCGAACCCCGCCGGGGCCACCTGAACGGCGAAGCCGCTGTCCGAAGCGTAAATTTTTTCAACGATGGAGCCCTCCGGGGCCTGGTAGTCCATTTCCTTAGCATTCCCTCCGGGAAGGACGGCGGCAATGGCCTTTTGCACCTTTTCTTCCTGGGCAGCAGCGATTTTTTCTTCCGTGATGGCATTGCTCCCTGCCAGCGCTCCGGCGACCACAGCCGTGATCAGAAACAGCGTGCAGACCAACCGCAGTACAAAGAAGTCTTTTTTCATTTCTTCGCCGCCTCCTTCACATAGCCGAATTTCCGGGGCGTACCCAGCTTATCCAGCAGCGCCACGCAGGCGTTCATGACAAGGATCGCATAGCTGACGCCCTCGTTATAGCCGCCGAAATACCGAATGGCAACGGTAATGACACCGCAGCCGATGCCAAAGATCACCTGTCCCACCTTGGAGACGGGGCTTGTCACATAGTCCGTGGCCATGAACAGCGCACCCAGCATCAAGCCGCCGCTGAGGACTTGATAGCCCATCCAAAGCAGCCGGTCATTTCCCTGGGGGAACAGCAGCGCCAGCACCGCCACGGTGCCGATGTAGGCCACCGGGATCCGGATGGTGACCACCCGCCGGATCAGCAGATATGCAAAGCCGATAAGCAGGAGCAGCGCCGAGGTCTCACCCATGCTGCCGCCCACCTTGCCTACGAACAGCTCCATCAGACTCTCCTCCGGGAGTGCCCCCTGGTGCATGGCCCCCAGAGGCGTGGCACCGGTAACAGCATCCGCCGTGGAGAAAAGTCCCACCCAGTTACCCGTGCCGGGCTTGACCCAGGTGGACATGACCACAGGCCAACTGAACAGAAACGCTCTCGCTTCCAGGGCCGGATTCACGAAATTCTTGCCTATACCGCCAAAAAGCTGTTTGACCACAATGATGGCGAAGAAGTCGCCAATGAGTAAGATCCAGTATGGAATGGTTACAGGGCAGACAAAGGCCAGCAGCACACCGGTGACCAGAGCGGACATATCATAAACCGTCGAGTCCTTTTTCATCAGCTTGCGGTATCCCCACTCAAAAAACACGCAGGCCGCAGCGGACATCATGGTCAGCACCAGCGCCCGGAAGCCGAAAAAGCAAATGCTGCCGATCAGTGCAGGTGCCAGTGCGATCAGCACATCCCGCATGATGGTGCGGGTGGTCACGCTGGAATGGGCATGGGGCGAGCTAGAAATAGTCAGCTCATAGAAAAATTTCATCTGTGCCATAATACCCCTCACTTTCTGGGCATAGAGTCCCGGAGCTTTTGTTTTCCGGTGCGGAAGGACTGTACCAGTGGGATGGTCGCCGGGCAGGTGTACGCGCAGCAACCGCACTCAATGCAATCCAGAACATTTTGCCGCTTCAGCTCCTCTAGATCGCTCTTTCGTTCTGCCCGGTACAAATACAGCGGCTGCAAGTGCATTGGGCATACATCGATACATTTTCCACACCGAATGCAATGAGGCACCGACACCGCAAAGCGATTTTCCGGTCCCAATATGGTCACAGCATTGGTACCCTTGATCACAGGAACGCTCAAATCGAACTGGGCGACACCCATCATTGGGCCGCCAGAGAGAACTTTATAGGGATTCAAACTGTGGCCCACTGCCTCCAGCAGATCATTAAAACTGGTGCCAATGGGGACCAGCAAATTTTTCGGCTCCATGACCCTCACTTTCTGGGCATAGAGTCCCGGAGCTTTTGTTTTCCGGTGCGGAAGGAC
>CAZGTR010000017.1:0-13198 GCA_964528715.1 uncultured Oscillospiraceae bacterium
AAAAAGTAGACACCCACACTTTTGTGAGTGTCTACTTTCATTTTACAGGTGCAAGGATACGCTCCTGCCGCTGCTTTTCTTTTGATTTACAGCCCCGCATAGAAGGCCACTGCACCGGACAATTCCTGATCATCCGGATGGCCCTTGGCGATGCCGCCGATGAGCTTGAACGGGCCAAAGGTATTGAAACCGAAGCAGCCGTATGCCCCCAGCACCTTGGCTCTACGCTGGCGCACCGCATTCTCGATGGCCTCGGTATAGCCTTTCTTCTCTGCGCCATAGGTGTAGAGGAAGAAAGTCTCCTTGCCCTGGGGCAGCTTCTCCTGTGCGAATTTCAGCAGGCTATTATGGAACTTGGAATAATAGATACCCGAAGCGAAGCCCACCCGGTCAAACCCGGAAACATCCGCATCCGGCTGGGCCGTCACATCGATCAAGGTCACATCATGCTCCTTTGCGATGGCGTTCAGCAGTTTTTCGGTGTTGCCGTGGTGCTTGGAATAATAAACAATGGCAGTTTTCATAGTCATCCTCCTTGACTTTTTGTGGTACGAAAATTATACTATGTATATATTCAGTACGCAAGTACGCAAAATGAATATACAAAGTACACTTTTTGATACCGGAGGCCACCATGAAAAAAGAACTCACGCCGGAAGAATATCTTGACCGCATCCTGACCACCCCAGTCCAGGACAACTGTCCCATGCGCCGGACTTTGGAGCTGCTCAGCGGCAAATGGCGCACCCACATCATCTATGCCCTTTGTACCCACCCCACCTGCCGGTTCAGCGAGCTAAAAAAGGCCGTACCCCGGATCACCAACACCATGCTCTCCAACACCCTGCGGGAATTAGAGTCTCTGGGCATCGTCCACCGGGAGCAATTCAACGAGATCCCGCCCCATGTGGAATATTCCCTGACAGAAAAAGGCAGGGCCCTACTGCCGGTGTTCACGGAGCTTGCCAAGTGGGGCGAGACCCATCTGGAGGATTGACCTTTTCAAAAGCCCCGTTCGGGCCAACCGATCACATGGCACAAGATATCTGCGATCTGATCCGGGGTCTTGCGAATATCCCCCAGGATCCATTGGCGTAGCAGCCAGTATCCACCGCCACTGACCAGCGCTGTGATGGCCTTTGCCGTGTCCTCGTCCATATCCGGCATGGGAGGCGCTTTCTTTCGTATCTCTAGGAAACTGCTGTAAAAATCGTTCATCCCCTGCATCATATCTCCGTCTGTCCGGTTTAGAAACAGCAGTCTGATCATGTCTGCATTGGCATAGAAATAATTGCACATCGCTTTTACATGACTGTGCGCTTCCTTAGGGGTTCGCGGTATCCCCGCCGGGCGGGGCATTTGCTGAATGAATTCCAGTTCGATCTCCCGGAGCACATCATGGATGGACTCATAATGCCGGTAAAAAGTCGCCCGGTTGACTCCCGACCGCTCACACAGCTGGCTGACCTTGATCTTTTCCAGCGGATTTGTCTCCAGCAGGTCCAGCAGCGCCTCCCGGATCATCCGTTTGGTAACGGTCACTCTCAGATCTCTTTTCATGGATAACTCCTAAACTTTTTGTAAACCCGCAACAAAACAATATATTTTGTTGCAGAAAAATCCCAATTGTTCAAATTTGGTTATTGAATATGCAACAACTGTATCTTATACTAGCATTAGTTGCAAAGAATGTCAACCAACCTCCCCTGAAGAAAGGAAATGCAAATTGCTTGAACTAAAAAACATCCATAAGATCTACCCGGCAGGCAACGGCAATGTCGAAGCACTGAAGGGCGTGAGCCTGCAATTCCGGGAATCGGAATTTGTCTCCATCCTCGGCCCCTCCGGCTGTGGCAAGACCACCATGCTGAACATCATCGGCGGCCTGGACCAGTACAGCCAGGGCGATCTGGTGATCAACGGTCGCTCCACCAAGGATTTCAAGGACCGGGACTGGGACACCTACCGCAACCACTCCGTGGGCTTCGTGTTCCAGAGCTACAATCTGATCCCCCACCAGAGCGTGCTGCAAAATGTGGAGCTGGCTCTGACCCTGTCCGGCGTGTCCAAGGCCCAGCGGCGCAAGCGTGCCATTGAAGCGCTGGAAGCCGTGGGTCTGGGCGATCAGCTGAAAAAGAAGCCCAGCCAGATGTCCGGCGGACAAATGCAGCGTGTCGCCATTGCCCGGGCCCTGGTGAACGACCCTGATATCATCCTGGCTGACGAACCCACCGGTGCGCTGGACACCCAGACCAGCGTGCAGGTAATGGAGATTTTGAAAGAAGTCGCCAAGGACCGTCTGGTGGTCATGGTCACCCACAACCCGGAGCTGGCAGAGAGCTACTCCACCCGGATCATCCGGATGCTGGACGGTAAGGTCACCGGCGACTCTGCGCCCATCAGCCCCAAGGAATACCGGCAACTTCAAGCCCTGCACCAGAACAAGCCCACCAGCGGCAAAAAGGAAAAGAAAGCCTCCATGTCCTTGTTCACCGCATTCGGTCTGAGTCTGAAAAATCTGGTTTCCAAAAAGGGCCGTACCACCCTCACCAGCTTCGCCGGTTCCATCGGAATCATCGGCATTGCCTTGATCTATGCCGTATCTCAGGGCATGACCACCTATATCAACATGGTGCAGGAGGACACCCTGTCTTCCTACCCGCTGACCATCCAGGCCACTCATACAGATATGAGCACCTTGATGTCCACTTTCATGTCTACTGCTCAATCGTCCCACAAGCATGAAAACGATGCAGTCTACTCCAAGCCCGCCATTTACGACATCATCAACGCCATGAATGAGCTGGATACCACGGAAAATGACCTTGCCTCTTTTAAGGCGTATATTGAGCAGGCACGGCAGGATCCGGAAAACGTCTTGTACGACGCTATTTCCGGCATACAGTATTCCTACGATCTGGATCTTCAGATCTACACCAAGAATGTGGATGGAAACGTCATTGCCTCGGATACCATGCAGCTCATGCAGAGCATCATGAGCGAGTTTTTGGGCATGGATATGTCCGCCATGGGCAGCATGAGTGACCTGGCAGAAATGAGTCCCATTATGAGCATAATGTCTTCCTCCGGTTCCTCCGGCATGACGCTGTGGCAAGAAATGCTCCCGGGCGAGGACGGCACACTGGTCAGCGATCTGCTGAAAAAGCAGTACGATGTGGTCTACGGCTCCTGGCCCACTGCTTATAACGAGATCGTTCTGGTGTTGGACAAGAATAACGAGCTGGATGATATGACCCTCTATGCGCTGGGTCTGAAATCCGAGGACGATATCAAGGCCATTTTGCAGGCCGCCAAGGATAAAACCACCCTGGACGTGGATACCTCCAGCTGGAGCTACGCTCAGATCTGTGAGATGGAATTCCGCACCATTCTCCCGGCCAACTGCTACACCTACGACGCCTCCACCGGCACCTATACGGATCTTCGCAAGACCGACGCCGGCCTGCGTTACCTCTATGACGGTGGCACGACCCTGAAAGTCTGCGGTATCATCCGTCCCAATGAGGACGCTGTCTCCGCCATGCTCACCGGCTCCATCGGTTATACCAACGCCTTGACGGAATATGTCATCAATGAGTCCGTGAAGTCCGATGTTGTCGCCGCCCAGAAAGTCAACGCCACTGTGGACATTTTCACCGGTCTACCCTTTGAGGGTAACACCGGCTCCCTGAATAACGCCGCCAAAGAAGAAGCGTTCCGCTCCCACATTGCCGCCTTGACCACCCAGGAAAAGGCCGACGCCTATGTACGCATCATGTCCATCCCCAGTCAGGAGCAGTTGGATGCCATGGTGCAGCAGACGCTGGGCACCATGACCCGTGCCGACATGGAAAATGCCATGGTCCAGGCCATGGTCAGCCAAATGGGCATGAGCCAGGAAGATGTGGCTGCCTACATCAGCGCCATGAGCGACGAGGAGATCACCGAGCTGTTCACCCAGATGATCGGTGAGCAGGTCAAGGCCCAGTACGCCGCCCAGGTCAAGGCCCAGCTCAGCGCCATGACCACGGAGCAGCTCTGCGCCGCTCTCACCGCCGCCATGGATGGCTACACCACGGAGCAGTGTGCCCAGTTCTATGACGAAATTCTGGAATTCTCTGAGTCCAGCTACGAAGAAAATCTGGTGAGTCTGGGCTGTCTGGACCTGGGCGAACCCTCCGCCATCAGCCTCTATGCCTCCACCTTCGAGAGCAAAGATCTGATCGAAGATGCCATCGCCGCTTATAACGAGGGCGTGGAAGATCTGTCCAAGATCCAGTACACGGATTATGTGGGACTAATGATGTCCTCCGTCACTTCCATCATCGACGCCATCACCTATGTTCTAATCGCCTTTGTCGCCATTTCTCTTGTGGTTTCCTCCATCATGATCGGCGTGATCACCCTGATCTCCGTCCAGGAACGCACCAAGGAGATTGGCATCCTCCGGGCCATCGGTGCTTCCAAGAAGAATGTGTCCAGTATGTTCACCGCCGAAACCGTGATGATCGGCTTCGCCGCCGGTGCATTGGGCGTGGTGGTGACGGTTCTGCTGTGCTTCCCCATCAACGCCGTGATCCAGCACCTCACTGGCATTTCCAATCTGAGTGCTTACCTGCCTTGGCAAACCGCTTTGCTTCTCATTGCCATCAGCATTCTTTTGACGCTGATCGCAGGTATCATTCCCTCCAAGAGTGCCGCCAAGAAGGATCCTGTGGTTGCATTGCGCAGCGAATAATTTTTCCAACATTCCAGCAAACGTCCCGACTCCCAGAGCCGGGACGTTTTCCTTTCCCGAAAATCCGATATTTCTCTCGACGAACGTTCATTTTCATGCTATAATCCCTGTATCAAATCTATGAAATGGAGATCTGTCATGGGGACACAGCCGAAAAAACATCATATCACTATCGGTCTGCTGGCTCATGTAGACGCAGGAAAAACGACGCTTTCGGAAGCGCTGCTATATTGCAGCGGGGCCCGGCGAAGCTTGGGGCGTGTGGATCACGCAGACACCTACCTGGATACCCACACGCTGGAGCGTACCCGTGGCATCACCATTT
This sequence comes from uncultured Oscillospiraceae bacterium, assembly GCA_964528715.1. Classification (GTDB taxonomy): domain Bacteria; phylum Bacillota; class Clostridia; order Oscillospirales; family Oscillospiraceae; genus Faecousia. The sequence goes on from CAZGTR010000017.1 coordinate 5,064, forward strand.
TCTCCAAACAAGCCCAGCTGGAAACGCCACAACTGGCGCTGACGCTGGTGGACACCCCGGGCCATGTGGATTTTTCCGCCGAAGCCGAGCGGACGCTGCCCGTCCTGGACTGCGCTATTCTGCTCATCAGCGGCACCGATGGTATCCAGGCTCACACCTTGACCCTATGGAAGCTGTTGGAGCACTACCATATTCCCACCTTCCTCTTTGTCAACAAAATGGATCTGCCCGGCACTGATCGAGCCGCGCTCCTTCAGCAACTTCAGCGAGAACTTTCCCCGGGTTGCGTGGACTTTGGTCAGGCACCTGCGGAAATTGCCGAAAACGCCGCTATATGCGATGAAGCATTGCTGGAAAGCTATCTGGAAACCGGCACCGTGACAACCGGGAATATGCGTGGTTTGATCCAAAACCGTCGTCTATTTCCCTGTCTGTTTGGATCAGCCTTGCGGCTGGATGGGATCGACGGTCTTCTGGAATTGCTGGATGAATATCTCCCCCGGCCCCAATACGGCGATGTTTTTTCAGCCCGGGTGTATAAGATCTCCCGGGATCCCCAAGGGACCCGCCTGACCTGGCTTAAAGTCACCGGTGGTAGCCTGCGTGTTCGTTCTCCTATAAATTATGTCAACCGAAAAGGTGTTGCATTGGCAGAAAAAGCTGCACAGTTGCGGCGATACTCCGGTGACAAATTCACAGCGCCGGAGGAGCTGTTTCCCGGGCAGCTGGCGGCAGTCACCGGTTTGACTGGCACCTATGCCGGGCAGGGTCTCGGCGCTGCACAGGATCTTCCGTTGCCCACGCTGGAGCCGGTGATGACCTACCGGGTGGGGCTTCCCGCCGGGAAAGCTGCTGCCACAGTGCTCCCCTTGTTGCGACAATTGGAAGAAGAAGATCCCATGCTGCACATCATGTGGGAACAGGATCAGATCCATATCCAGATCATGGGCAAGGTACAGCTGGAGATCTTCCGCAGCCTGGTCAAGGAGCGTTTTTCCCTGGATGTGACATTGGACACCGGACGGATCTTCTACAAGGAAACCATCGAAAACACCGTGGAGGGTGTGGGCCATTTTGAACCACTGCGCCACTATGCCGAAGCCCATCTGCTTCTGGAGCCGCTGCCCCGGGGCTCCGGTCTGGAGTTTGCCAGCACCTGCTCCGTTGACACACTGGATGTCAATTATCAAAGCCAGATCCTGACCCACATGGCAGAAAAGGTCCACAAAGGCGTGCTCACCGGTGCTCCCATCACGGATATGCGACTGACACTGGTCTCCGGTCGGGCCCATCTCAAGCACACCGAAGGGGGCGACTTCCGGGAAGCCACCTACCGGGCCATCCGCCAGGGACTCATGCAAGCACATTCGCTGCTGCTGGAACCGTGGTACCGCTTTCAGCTCACAGTCCCCACAGAGCAGATCGGACGGGCCATCACAGATATCCGGGCCAGGTGTGGAGAATTTGAAGCTCCAGAAAGCCATGGCGAATACAGCACCCTGCAAGGCAGTCTTCCCGCCGCAGAATTGGGGGACTATCCAGAGCAGGTTGCCGCCTATACCCAAGGCCGGGGGCGATTGCAAATCGCACCGGAGGGCTATAAGCCTTGCCATAATCAGCAAGACGTGGTTTCTTCCCTTGCATACGACCCCGAAGCAGATCTTTCCAACACAGCAGACTCCGTCTTTTGTGCCCATGGTGCCGGTTTCAATGTAAAATGGAACCAGGTATCGGAGTATATGCACCTGGAAAGCTGCTTAAAAGCCCCGAAAGCGCCGGAAGTGCTCCAGCGCAATCTCAATACCGATGATCGGGAGCTGGAAAAGATCATGCTCCGGGAATTCGGTCCCCAAGCCACCACCCTTTACCGCCCTGTGCAGCCAAAAAGTGATGGGGATCTTCGCAGTATCCGGCCGCTGAAGCAGCAGTATCTCATCGTGGATGGGTACAACATCATTTTCGCCTGGGACAAGCTTGCCACCATTGCCCGGGAGGATCTGGAGGCTGCCCGGCGGCAGCTGTGTGATGCGTTGAGCGACTACGCCGGTTTCCGTAAGACCCGAGTGGTCGTGGTCTTTGATGGCTACAAAGTCAAGGGAAATTTGGGAGAAAAAGTGCAGTATCACAACATCCAAGTGGTTTATACCAAGGAGAACGAAACCGGAGACTGCTACATTGAATCCCTGGTAGCGCAGATCGGTTCCAACTATAATCTGAAGGTCGCCACCTCCGATGGTCTGGTACAACTGGGAGCGCTGCGCTCCGGTGTGCTGCGCATGAGTGCCCGGGAGCTGCAAGCAGAGCTTGCACAGGCCAAAAAGGATATGAAGGAATTTTATTGAATGCCCCGCTATGCCCTCCCCTTGTGGGAGGGCTTTTTATGCCGTAGGGGCGGCGCCCTCGACGCCCCACCAATTTGTAATTTGTCATCCCCTAACTGCACTTTTCTATTGACAACCGCCGAAAATGGTTGTATAGTATGATCATCAAATGAACAATTGCTCATACATTAATTTATGGAGGTATCCTCATGGCTATGAAACGCTATCTGATCCAAAATCTGGACTGCGCCAACTGCGCTGCCAAAATCGAGGCCAAATTCAACGCCCTGCCGGAGGTGGAGCAGGCCACCATCACCTTTGCTACCCGTCAGCTACGACTCACCGCCGAGGATCCCGACCGGCTCATCGAGCAGCTGGTCCAGGTGGCCCGGACAGTGGAGGGCGGCGTAGAAATTCTCCCCTGGGAGGCCCACCGCAACGCAGAACACCACCACGACCATCATGAACATCATGAACACCACCATCATGGCGAGGGCAGTTGCCACGACGATCATTGCAACTGCCACGACCACCATCATGAACACCATCACGACCACTGCGACTGTCATGAGCATGAGCATGAGCACGAGCACAGCCACCACGGTGAAGGCGAAAGTTCCCTGGGCATTCTCGTGGGTGCTGGGCTGTTTCTGCTGGGTCTTTTGCTGCAAAAGGTCACAGTGTTGGGCATTTCCATCGGCTTGCCCCTGTTTGTCGCATCCTACCTGATCCTGGGCTGGGAAGTGCTGGCCACGGCAGGTAAAAATCTGCTGAAAGGCCATGTGTTCGACGAAAACTTCCTCATGGGCATTGCGACCCTGGGTGCTTTCTGCATTCAGGAATTCCCCGAGGCCGTTGGGGTCATGCTTTTCTACCGAGTAGGCGAATATTTCGAGCACCGGGCTGTGGAGCGCAGCCGCAACCAGATCATGCAGGCCGTGGACCTGCGCCCGGAGACGGTGCTGCTGGTCAAAGGCAGTGAGACCGTCACCATTCCCGCTGAAGACGCCCAGGCAGGCGATATCCTGTTGGTGCGCCCCGGCGACCGTATCCCACTGGATAGCGTCGTCATTTCCGGCAAAAGCCGTATCGATACCGCCCCCATCACCGGCGAGCCGGTTCCCATATTCGTAAAGCCCGGTGACAACGTGATTTCCGGCTGTGTCAACACCGCCGGTCAACTGACTGTCCGGGTGGAAAAGCCTCTGAGCGAGTCCATGGTCACAAGAATTCTGGACAGCGTGGAAAACGCCGCCGCAGGCAAGCCGAAGATCGACCGCTTCATCACCCGCTTTGCAAGAGTTTATACACCCATCGTGGTCATCAGCGCCGCCGTTGTGGCCATCATTCCCTCTCTGGTCACCGGAGATTGGAACTACTGGGTATACACTGCCCTGTCCTTCCTGGTCATGAGCTGCCCCTGTGCGCTGGTTTTGAGCGTCCCGCTGGCCTTTTTCTCCGGCATCGGCGCCGGAAGCAAGGAGGGCATCCTGTTCAAAAGCGGTGCTTCCATCGAAGCTCTGGCCGGTGTCAAAGCCATCGCCATGGACAAGACCGGTACCGTGACCAAGGGCGACTTTTCCCTGCAAGAGCTGTCCGGCAGCGAAGAAATGCTGGCCCTGTGCGCCGGATGTGAGCGCAATTCCACTCACCCGGTGGCCGTAAGCATCGTCACCGCCGCCCGGGAGCGTGGTCTGACCCTGCCCACGCCCACTTCCGTTCAGGAGATTGCCGGTCACGGCATTGAGGCGGTGGTATCCGACGCTCAAATTCTCTGCGGCAACGAAAAGCTCATGGAAAGCCACGGCATTTCCTTGCCGGACACCCCCTCCGCCCCGGGCACCCGGGTTTGGGTGGCAAAAGACGGTGTACTACTGGGCTGGTTGCGCATTGCAGATACCTTAAAGCAAGACGCAGCCGAAGCTGTTGCGCAGCTGAAATCTCTTGGTATTGCCACCGCAATGCTCACCGGTGACGACGCCTCCGCTGCCAACGCCGTGGCGCAGGAAGCAGGTATTGACGAAGTTTACGCCCGGCTGTTGCCTGACGAAAAGCTCACCACCTTGCAACACCTGCGGGAAACGCACGGCAGCGTCATGTTCGTCGGCGACGGTATCAACGACGCACCCGTTCTCTCCGGCGCCGATGTGGGCGCCGCCATGGGCACCGGTGCCGATGCCGCCATCGAAGCGGCGGATGTGGTCTATCTCCACGCCACCGTCTCCGCCATCCCCGACTCCATTGCCATCGCCGCCCAGACCAAGCGGATCGCATGGCAGAATGTGATCTTCGCATTGGCCATCAAACTGGCGGTGATGATCCTGGGCATTCTGGGCAAAGCCTCCATGTGGGCCGCCGTATTTGCCGACTCCGGCGTTGCCATGCTGTGCGTGCTCCACGCCATGCTCCCCCTTTACACGAAAAAGCGCAAAAATTCCAAAAGATGATACTTTTCTTTTTCCAAAATGCCATGTATAATAGAGGTATTCAATTTACCATTAGGAGGATACCACTATGACATACGGCTTTGGTGTGGATCTGGGCGGCACCACCGTCAAGATCGCATTCTTTGACCACAGCGGCGCACTTCTGGACAAATGGGAGATCCCCACAGTCGTCACAGAGGGCGGCAGTCAGATCCTGCCGGATATCGCCGCATCCATTCAGAATTACATCCGCGCAAAAGCATTGACCAAAGAGCAGCTCATCGGAATCGGTATCGGTGTTCCCGGCCCGGTGGATGACGAAGGCAACGTAAACAAGTGCGTCAATCTGGGCTGGGGCCGTTTCAACATCCAGCACACCCTGGAGGAGCTGACGGGCCTGCCGGTCAAGGCCGGCAATGATGCCAACGTAGCAGCCCTGGGCGAAGCCTGGAAGGGCGGTGGCGCTGGTTGCGAGAATATGATCATGGCAACTCTGGGCACCGGTGTCGGCGGTGGTATCATCATCGGTGGCAAGCCCATCAACGGTGTCCACGGTGCCGGTGGTGAGATCGGTCACCTGACCGTCAATCGCTACGAGCAAGAAAAGTGCGGCTGCGGCAAATACGGCTGCGTGGAGCAGTATTGCTCCGCCACCGGTGTGGTCCGGCTGGCAAAGCGCCACCTGGCCCTGTCCGACCGGGACAGCACCCTGCGCCACATTGAAAACTTCACCTGCAAGGATGTGTTCGATGCCGGCAACGCCGGTGACCCCATCGCTCTGGAAGCCCTGGAGCAGGTGTATGACTACATGGGCCAGTTCCTGGCCTCCGTCTGCTGCGTCACCGACCCCGAAGTGGTGGTCCTGGGCGGCGGTGTCAGCCGGGCCGGTCTGCCCCTGCTGGACGGCGCACGGCGCTACTTTGACAAGTACATTTTCCACGCCTGCAACACCATCCGCTTCGCTCTGGCCTCTCTGGGTAACGATGCCGGTGCCTATGGTGCCTTCAAGCTGGTGCTGGATGCCCACGGCTGATCTTTGCGGAAAAGGAGCTTGCTATGTATAACTACCGTCACATCCAAGACGACCTTTACTGGGTCGGTGCCAATGACCGCCGCCTTGCCATGTTCGAGGGTGTGTACAGCGTCCCCGACGGCGTTTCCTATAACGCATACGTACTGCTGGATGAAAAGACCGTCCTGCTGGACACCGTGGACAAGGCCGTTTCCAAGATCTTCTTTGAAAACCTAGCTGCCGTGCTGGGCAGCCGGAGCCTGGATTATGTGTTCGTCCACCACATGGAGCCGGACCACTCCGCCGTGCTGGAGGAAGTGATCCTGCGCTATCCCGATGTCAAGGTGGTGTGCAACGCCGCCACTCGGAAAATGATCGCCCAGTTCTTCGATTTTGATCTGGACAGCCGCTGGGTGGAAGCCAGGGAAGGAGAAGTTTTCTCCACCGGACGGCATAACTTTGCCTTCGTCAAGGCTCCCATGGTCCATTGGCCCGAAGTCATGGTCTCCTACGATACCACCGACGGCATTCTCTTCTCCGCCGACGCCTTCGGCACCTTCGGCGCTCTGAACGGTGCGCTGTTTGCTGACGAAGTGGACTTCGACCGGGATTATCTGGACGAAGCCCGGCGCTACTATACCAACATCGTGGGCAAATACGGCACACAGGTCACCGCTCTGCTGACCAAGGCCGCCATGCTGGATATCAAGATGGTCTGCCCCTTACACGGCTTCGTCTGGCGCAAGAACATCGGCTACTTCATCGACAAGTACCTCCATTGGGCCACCTACACCCCGGAGGAGACCTGCGTGATGATCGCCTACGCCTCCATCTACGGCAACACCGAAAACGCCGCCGAGATCCTGGCTGCCAAGCTTCGAGAAAAGGGGATCAAGACCCGCATCTACGATGTGTCCGTCACCCCCGCTTCCGATATCATCGCCGCCGCATTCCGGTACAGCCATCTAGTGTTCGCCTCCAGCACCTATAATGCAGGTATTTTTGTAACCATGGAATCGCTGCTTTCCGATCTGTTGGCCCACAACATACAAAACCGCACCGTGGCTCTGATGGAAAACGGCTCCTGGGCACCCACCGCCGGCAGCCTGATGCGCAAAATGCTCTCCGGTTGCAAGAACATGACCATTCTGGAGGACACCCTGACCATCCGTTCTTCCGTCAAGGAGAACCAGCTTCCCCAGATCGAAGCCATGGCGAATGCCATTGCTGCAACCATCATTCCGGCAGAAAGTCCCAAGGGCGAGCCCCCGATGGTGGATAACAACGCCGTGTTCAAGCTCAGCTATGGCTTGTATGTCCTCACCGCCCGAGAAAACGGCAAGGATAACGGCTGTATCATCAACACCGCCGGTCTTTTGACGGACAACCCCAAGCGGATCCAGATCGCCGTAAACAAGGCAAACTACACCCATGACATCATCGCCCGGACGGAACTGTTCAATGTGTCCGTCCTGAACCAGGACGCTCCCTTTGCCATCTTCCAGCAGTTCGGCTTCTGTTCCGGCCGGGATACGGACAAGTTTGCTTCCGTCTCCTACCAGGATCGCAGCGAGAACGGCTTGCGCTACATCCCGGAAAACACCAACGCCGTGCTCTCCGGCAAGGTCATCCAGTCCATCGACTGCGGCACCCACACCCTGTTCATCGCTGATTTGACCGAGGCCAAGGTGCTTGGCAATATTCCCAGCATGACCTATCAGTATTACTTCGATCATGTGAAGCCTCAGCCTGTCAAGGCAGCGGACAGCAAGCCCGGCTGGGTCTGCAAGATCTGCGGCTATGTCTACGAGGGCGAAGAACTCCCCGCCGATTATGTCTGCCCCCTGTGCAAGCATGGCCCCGAGGACTTTGAGAAAACAAATTAACAAAATGACCACCTGAGGAGACGATAACATGATCCATAAAATGAACCTTTGGGATGACTCCTTCCTTGCGATCAAAAATAAAACAAAAACAATTGAAATGAGATTGTGCGACGAAAAGCGTTCGCTGATCTCCATTGGTGATGTGATCCAATTTACGAATACAAAGACCGGCGAAATCATGGAATGCTCCGTTGTCAATTTGTATCGATATCAGGATTTTTACGAAATGTATCAACATCACGATAAAATTTCAATTGGGTATAACGAAAATGAAATCGCAGATCCAAATGATATGCTCGCCTATTATAGTGCTGAAAAGATCAAAAAATACGGTGTTCTCGGTATTGAACTGATCGTTAACGAAATGCCGGTTTGACGAGCAGCCCTAAAAGCGCACAAAATCCGACCTGGGTAATAACCCCAGGTCGGATCCAATTTGTCAAAGAACCCCTGTTTTCAGAAGCAGAAAACAGGGGATTCGGCATATATA
>CAZGTR010000018.1:0-13090 GCA_964528715.1 uncultured Oscillospiraceae bacterium
CCAGATCTCCCAGGCATGGGTGGGCCCCTGGATCGCAGAGGGCTACGAGTTTGAAAACGGCACGGTCATTCCCGGCCTGGTCACCCTGATCGACGCATTCAAGGACTGGGTCACCGGCCTGCTGGAAGGCGCCAGTGCCAACGAATTCCTCGTTGCGCTGCTGACCGAGGGTATCATCGGCGGCGTGAGCGCAGTGGTTGGCTTCCTGCCTCTGGTCATGGTTATGTATTTCCTCATCTCCCTGCTTGAAGACTGCGGCTACATGGCCCGTGCAACCGTCGTTCTGGATCCCATTTTCAAGAAAGTGGGTCTGAGCGGCAAGTCCGTTATCCCCTTTGTCATCGGCACTGGTTGCGCCATTCCCGGCGTTATGGCTGCCCGTACCATCCGCAATGAGCGGGAGCGCAACGCCACCGCCATGCTGACCCCCTTTATGCCCTGCGGCGCAAAACTGCCGGTTATCAGCCTGTTCGCCGCTGCCTTCTTCGAAGAAGCCGCCTGGGTGGGCACAATGATGTACTTCGTGGGAATTGCTCTGATCCTGTTGGGCGCATTGCTCGTCAACAAGATCGCTGGTTATAAGAACCGTAAGTCCTTCTTCATCATGGAGCTGCCCGAGTACAAGGCACCTTCCCTGAAGCGGGCCTGCATGGATATGCTGAGCCGTGGCCGGGCTTACATCGTCAAGGCCGGTACCATCATTTTGCTGTGCAACGCAGCGGTCTACATCATGCAGTCCTTCAACTGGAGCTTCCAGCTGGTGGAAGAGGGTGCGGAAAACACCTCCATCCTGGCTTCCATCGCACATCCCATCGCTGTGATCCTGATCCCCATCATCGGTGTGCAGGCATGGCAGCTGGCGGCGGCAGCCGTCACCGGCTTCATCGCCAAGGAAAATGTGGTGGGCACGCTGGCAGTTTGCTATGGCATTTCCAACCTGATCGATCTGGACTCTCTGGAAATGGTAGAGGGTGCAGGCGCAGAAGTGGCTACCATCTTCGGCATCACCAAGGTCGCCGCTTTGGCTTACATGATGTTCAACCTGTTTACGCCTCCCTGCTTTGCAGCACTGGGCGCTATGAATTCTGAGATCAAGAACAAGAAGTGGCTGTGGGGCGGCATCGCATTGCAGCTGGGCACCGGTTTCACGGTGGGCTTCCTGGTCTATCAGATCGGCACGCTGATCACCACCGGCAGCCTGGGTGCGGGCTTTGTGGGCGGACTGATCGCAGTTGCCGTGATGGTGGGTATCGTGGTTTACCTGTGCGTCAATGCAGATAAAAAGGTCAAGGCAGAGTATGCCCTTGGCGGAAAGAAGTAAGCTATGGAACTCATCGACATCCTGGTCATCGCTGTGATCGCCCTGATCGTTGGCCTGGTGATCTATTATATCCACCGCTCCAAGAAAAAGGGTATCAAGTGCATCGGCTGTCCCAACGGCGCAAGTTGTAGCGGACATTGCAGCGGATGCCCCGGCGGTTGCGGCGGATGCGAAAAACAACACTGATCCTTCAATATTTTTCCCTCTTCGCGAAGGGGCCGCTGAATTTCAGCGGCCCTTTTGCATATCCTATGATGAATGGAAAAAAGGGGGCGGTGATATGGATGGGCCAAAGGGCGGGCTGATCGGGAAGAGCCGAATGCTGTACGGAAAATTTCGGGCCATGCACATCGGCCTCCACGCCGCCCATGCGGGGTATTTTATGGTGCTGTCGGTGTTTCCAATGCTGGTGCTGGTATTGAGTGTGCTGCGCTACACCCGGCTGGATGCGACGGATCTGCTGAATTTGCTCTCCGGGATCCTGCCCCAGGCGCTGATGCCGGCGGCGCAGCGGCTGATCGTCAGCACTTATGCCTATAATTCCGGGACGGTGGTGTCCATTTCCGCCATTAGCGCCTTATGGTCGGCCAGCCGGGGGATTTATGGGCTGCTGGTGGGGCTGAATACCATTTATGGGGTGCGGGAGGATCGGGGGTATGCGTATACCCGGTCCATAAGCGTGTTCTACACATTCCTGTTTCTGCTGGTGCTATTGCTGACGCTGGTGCTGAACCTGTTTGGAGAGGCAATATTGGAGCTGCTGCCCCCGGCCAGAGGGGCCCTTTGGGAATTTCTGGAGAATGTGGTGGATGGGCGTTTTTTGCTGCTGCTACTGCTACAGACCGGCGTGTTCACCGCCATGTTCATGGCGCTGCCCAACCGGAAAAACAGCTTTGGGGACAGCTTTCCCGGGGCTTTGCTGGCGAGCTTGGGGTGGCTGGTATTTTCCAGACTGTTTTCTGTGTATGTGGAGTATTTTTCCGGGTATTCCAGCATTTATGGGTCAGTGTATGCGGTGGCGCTGGGGATGCTGTGGCTGTATTTTTGTCTGGTGCTACTGTTTTGCGGCGGGGCGGTGAACCGGCTGTTGTTTATTGAAAATAATTTGTAAATTATTTTCAATGTTTACCCCTTGTTCATAACTTTTCGGTAAGATATGAGGAAAAAGGGGGAGTATGTGTGTTTGGGTATGTGACTGCCAATTTGAAAGAGTTGACACCGGAGCAGAAAAAGCGGTATAATGAGGTCTACTGCGGCATTTGCCGGCAGATCCGGTTTCGGGCTTCCCAAGGGGCACGGCTGGGGCTGCGGTATGACATGGCGTTTCTGGCGCTGCTGCTGATGAGTCTTTACGAGCCGGAGGAGGTCTCCGGCGACCGGGCGTGCATCCTCCATCCCATCCGGCCCAAGGGCTGGGTGGACAATGAATACATCCGCTATGCGGCGGATATGAATGTGGCGCTGGCGTATTACAACGCCATGGACGATTGGCAGGACGACAAGAGTTTGTCTGCCAAGGCGCAGATGGGGATCTTCGGCAAGCGGTTCGAGAAAACCGCACAGCGATACCCTCGGCAATGCCAGGCTATTCAAGGGTGCATTGGGGAAATTTCCCGGCTGGAGCAGGAAAACTGTGACAATCCAGACGAACCTGCTGGCGCCTTTGGGCACCTGATGGGGGAGCTTTTGGTCTACCGGGAGGATCTGTGGGCCGAGATTCTGCGGGAAATGGGAATGCAGCTGGGCCGGTTCATCTATCTGACGGATGCGGCGGTGGATTACCGCCGGGACAAGCGTCATCACAAATACAATCCCTATCTTGCCAGAGGCGAGGAAGAAAACTGGCCGGAGTGGGAAGAATATCTGGTGCTGGCCATGGGACGGTGCACGGCGAATTTTGAAAAGTTGCCGCTGGTGCAGGATAAGCAGATCTTGGACAACATTCTCTACAGCGGTGTTTGGTGCAATTTTGGACGAAAGAAAACGGAAAGGAGGGATGGTGAATGAGCAACGATCCCTATGAGGTGCTGGGGGTCAGCCACGATGCCAGCGATGAGGAAATCAAAAAGGCATATCGAAAGCTGGCAAAAAAATACCATCCCGACCTAAATCCCGGGGATGCGGAAGCGGCCCGGAAAATGCAGCAGGTCAACGCCGCCTATGAGCAGATCAAAAATCCCGAAAAGGCGAGCCAAAATCAGGGAAGCAGCGGCGGCTACGGCGGCGGATATGGGTACGATCCCTTCGGCGGATTTTATGGACAGCGGAGCTATTCCCAGCCCAGGGGAGACCAGTATCAAGAGTCTGCGTATACTTATGTGCGCATGGGCCGGTATGCTGAGGCGCTGAACATTCTGAGCAATTCTCAAGACAGAAATGCCCGGTGGTACTACATCAGCGCGTTGGCGAACAATGGCTTGGGCAATCAGGTGACGGCGCTGGAGCACATTCGCAAGGCAGTGTCTATGGATCCGGACAACTACGAATATCTGCGGGTATTGCAGAGCATCCAGAACGGCGGTGCGGCCTATCGGCAGCAGGCCGGGAATTACAGAGGATTTACCATGCGCAGCAATTTCTGCACCAATGCGCTGCTGTGCTGGTTTCTGAATTTCTGCTGCAGCGGCAGGCTTTGCTGTTGACTTGCGTTTCGGTTCGTGGTATGATGGCAAAAGCAGAAAATGCTTTTGGAGGTATGTAACATGAATAAGAAATGGATCATTGGACTGACTGCGGTGCTCTTGGTCATTGCGGTGCTGGTGGGCGTGTATTTTGCCACAAAGCCCCAGGCACAGGCTGGCGGCAAGGAGATCACGGTGGTGGTCGTCCATGCGGACGGCAGCGAGAAGCGCTTTACTTATCAGACGGAAGAGGAATATCTGGGACCGGTGCTGTTGGCAGAGAAGCTGGTAGAGGGCGAGAATGGACAGTACGGCCTGAATATTTCCAAGGTGGACGGCGAGGAAGCCAGCTGGGAGACGGACAATGCCTACTGGGCACTGTATGAGGGCGAGGAATACGCCAGCACCGGCGCAGACGGCGTGGTGCTCACCGACGGCGGCATTTACAAGCTGGTGTACACCAAGGGCTGATACGACAAATAAGTGAAAAAATCCCTCTGAGGACGGATGTTCTCAGAGGGATTTTTTATTTGCTTTGGTAGCGGTTAAAGAGGGTAAGGGCATCGGTATAACGATCGTCTCGGCCTGCACCGCCAAAAACACCGATGAGGACGGTGCCGTCCTCCACGGAGAAGGCAGAGAGCAGGCAGGAACCTGCATCGTCGGTATAGCCGGTTTTTAAGCCCAGGGCGGCTTCGCAATAGTAAGAGGGCGTATAGCGCAGGGGGTGAAGAAGCTTGTTGCTGTTGATCCACATCAAACCGTCACGTTTCCCGGAGACTTTTGCGGTATAAACGGTGGTGCTGACGATTCGCATGATGAAGGAATTGTTCACGCAGAGCTTGCCTAATGTGACCATGTCTGCAAGGCACATATAATGCTCCTCGTCATGATAGCCATCCGGAGTGACGAAATGGGAATTGACAAAGCCTACGGCTACGGCCTGGCGGTTCATCTCCTCAACAAAAATGGACATATAATCCTGCTCCGATTTATCAGTGGAACCGTCGATGACCTTGCCGGCGGCGACGGCAACCACACGGGCGGCGTCATTGCCGCTGGGGAGCAGCATACCATAGTAGAGCGCTTCCACGGTCAGCTTATTCCCGATGGATAGCAGGGCGGTGGAGGAGTCAGACGGGACGGTATTGAGAATGGAGCCAACAGTGACAGTGGAAGTGGGGTCCAGGTACTGCATGGCAACATAGACAGAATAGAGTTTGGTAATACTGGCGGGATAGAGCTTCTCGTCTACATTGGTGGCGTTGGTGAACAGATCGCCGGTGCGCTGATCGTAGACAAAGGCCGAAGTGGCGCTGATACCGGAAAAATCAAAGGCGGGGGGCTGGGTCTCTGTGGGCAAGGGGGCCGTTTCGGTGGGCTCGGGTTGGGTAGCAGGGGTCGTTTCCGCTGGGGGAGTGGTATCTGACACAGCAGGGGGCACGGAGCCCTGGAGCTGGGAGTCTGTGGTGTCGGCGGGCTCGGCCAGAGGTGAGGCGGATACCATGACGGCAAACACGATCACAAATATGAGGATAATGCTGAAGGGCGTATGCTGCCTGCGCATGGGTAAGCCTCCTAAAATGGTAGTACAAAGCCGCAGTGGACTGAAGCGCACACGGCGTGTTTGAAAAACATTATAGCACAGCTGTTTTTGAAACGCAAGGAAGATCCGGAGAAAAAAGCAAAAAGGAAAATGCAATTTGGAATAAGAAAATTGGACGATGCTCGGAAAGTTGCACCTGCGGGTGCAACTTTCTTTTTCTTTGCCCCCTTGGGTGAAAGGAAGGGATGCTATGGAAAAGAAAAAAACACCGGGCGGACTGGAAAAACGGATCTGGGAAGGCAAAATATCCAAAGAGGATGTAGTGCGGCGGTTGGCAGAACTGGCTTTTGGGAAGGCAAATGACTGTGTTCGTCTGGTGCTGGAGACGGGTGTGGAGGTGGAAGGGCTGGACCTAAGTTTGTTGACAGAGCTGAAGCGTAACGAAAAGGGAACACTTGAGATCCGACTGGTCGATCGGCTCCGGGCGTTGGAACAGCTGGCACTGCTGGCCCAGAACAATGGGACAGATCTGGAAGCGTTTCTAAAGGCGTTGCAGGAAAGTGGGGAAAGTGGGTGAATTATCGGTCTTTTTCAAAAAAACAGAAGCAGGTACTGACCTGGTGGATGCCGGGAAATGCACAACAGGGGAAGGAAGCCATCGTATGTGATGGGGCAGTGCGGTCGGGAAAAACACTGGCTATGGGGTTATCCTTTTTCCTGTGGGCCATGAGTTGCTTCGACGGGCAGAGGTTCGGTGTGTGCGGAAAGACCATTTCCTCATTGCGGCGCAATGTGCTGTCGGAAATTTTACCACGGCTTGGCGGGATGGGGGCCGGTTGGAAGGAAAAACGGACGGAAAATCTGGTGACGGTGACCTTCGGCGGGCACCGCAATCAGTTCTATGTCTTTGGCGGGCGGGACGAAAGCTCCGCAAGCCTCATTCAGGGCATCACCTTTGCCGGGGTGCTGCTGGATGAGGTGGCGCTGATGCCCCGGTCCTTTGTGGAGCAGGCCTGTGCCCGGTGCTCGGTGGACGGGAGTCGGCTTTGGTTCAACTGCAATCCGGCGGGACCAAGCCACTGGTTTTACCGGGAGTGGATCCTGGAGGCGGAAAAGCGAAACTGTCTGCGGCTGCATTTTACCATGGAGGATAATCCGTCGCTGACACCTGCCATCCGGCAACGGTATGAACGGCTGTACAGCGGGGTGTTCTACCGGCGCTTTATCAAGGGCGAATGGGCTCAGGCAGAGGGCAGGGTATACGATTTCTTTGAGCCGGAGATGGTCAAACCGGTGCCGCTGGGGGCACTTGAGAAATGGTACATTTCCTGCGACTATGGGACGGTCAATCCCACGTCCATGGGCCTGTGGGGGATGCAAAGGGGCGTGTGGTATCGGGTGAAGGAATTCTACTTTGACTCCCGGGCAGCGCAAAAGCAGATGACCGACGAGGAATATGCCCTGGCGCTGGAGGAACTGGCGGGAGGACGGGAAATCACAGCAGTGATCGTGGATCCATCGGCGGCAAGTTTTATCGAGACACTGCGACGGCGGGGATTTTTGGTGAGAAAAGCCGAAAATGATGTGCTATCCGGGATCCGACTCACGGCGGATCTGCTGAAAAGCGGGAAACTGGTCATTTGCAGCGGCTGCGACGATCTGATCCGGGAGATGGACGAATATGTGTGGGATCTGAGCTGCCCAACAGGGGACCGGGTGAAGAAGGAGCATGACCATGCCATGGACGAAATGCGGTATTTTGCTGCAACGGTGGTAAAAAAACAGGAGATAGGTTTTACAGTTTGCGCTGTTGAGCGAAAAAAATGATCATCACGAAAGGGGAAACAATGTGAAACGGAAACAACAGGAAACGCCACTGGCAGCAACGGCTTGCCAATTGCGTGGCGGGAGGTGCCATCCATTTGGGGCGCTGAAAGAATTTACACCGCTGGGGACGGGGGAAGATCAAGTATACCGGCAGCTGCGGGAGGCAATTCCGGTCTTGGACGCAGCGGTGGGGAAGCTGGTGCGGCTCAGCGGCGGCTTTTCGGCGGTATGCCGCAATGCCACAGCACAGGAAAAGCTGGATCGATTTTTGAAAACGGTGCCCTGCGGATATGGGCAGGTGGGAATGGACAGCTTTTTGGCTGGTTTCCTGGATAGCTTGCTGGTGTACGGCAGGAGCGTGGGGGAGCTGGTGGTGGACCGGGGACGGTTGAAGGCTGTTTGCTGGGGAGATGTGCCCCGGCTGCAAGTGATGGAGGGAAACGATCCGTTGCAACTGGAGTTGTGGGGACCGGATGCAAAGGGCGTGATGGTACCGCTGCCTTATCAGCACCTGTTGCTGTTTGCAACATTAAACCCGGAGGCGGCGCATCCGTATGGTGTGAGCCTATTCAGGGGAATGCCGTTTTTGGCAGACATTCTGATGAAGATCTATGCAACCATTGGAACCAACTGGGAGCGGGCTGGAAATGTGCGGTATAGTGTCATCTGCAAGGGCGGCGAAGATATGGATCCGGCGACGGCACAGGAGCGGGGCAGACAGATCGCCCAGGCGTGGAGCCAGGCTATGGAGGACGCAAAGACTGGGACCGTGCGGGACTTTGTTGCGGTGGGCGACGTGCAGATCAAGGTGATCGGCGGAGAGACACCGATACTGGATTCGCAGGTCCCGGTGCGTCAGATCCTGGAGCAGCTGGTGGCGAAGACCGGACTACCGCCATTTCTGTTGGGCCTGAATTGGAGTACAACAGAACGGATGAGCGCCCAACAGGCCGATATTCTAACATCTGAGATCTGGGCATTGCGGCGCACGGTGGAACCGGTGGTGCGCAAGATATGCAAGACATTCCTGGCACTGGAGGGACAGGATGACCGTGTGGAGATCCTGTGGGATGATGTAAGCCTACAGGATATAACGGAAGAAGCAAAGGCGGCGCTTTACAAGGCGCAGGCAGAAAAATACCGGGCGGAAGCCGGTAAAATTTAAGGAGGCTGGATATGGATATTCAAAAGGGAACTGCGGTGGCGGGAACCGGTGTGGCGACTTCGGCACAAATGGAACGGATCAACGCCTATGCCAAGGCAAAGCTGACGGCAGAGCAGGTATATGTGTTTTCACTGCGGCTGTGCGACGATCAGATCGACCGGGACATGGAACGGTTCGATACCCAGGCGTTGCCGGTGCTGGCAAAGCTGTTTTTGGGAAAGACCGGGATCGTGGACCACAAATGGAGCAGTCAGGGACAGGTGGCCCGGATCTTTGAGACCCAGGTAGTGCAGGAGAAGGATCACAGCTATATCAAAGCCTGGGCTTATATTCGACGGGGCGGTCATGGGGAGGAAGTGATCGCTGACATCGAAGCTGGGATCAAAAAAGAGGTTTCCGTAGGCTGCTCCATGGGCCGGGCGGTGTGCTCTATCTGCGGCGGGGAATACGGCAGTTGTGGACATCAAAAAGGAGAGCACTACGATGGGCAGCTGTGCTATGTGATTTTAAAAGAGCCCATGGATGCGTATGAATTTTCCTTTGTGGCGGTCCCGGCGCAGGCAAATGCCGGTGTACTGAAAGCGGTAGGTGGCGGCAGCCGGACGCTGAAGGAGCTGGCGGAGGAATTTGGGGCCCAGGGGGAATACCGGGCGCTGTATGTCCAGGCCCAGCTGGGAAAGGAATACGAGCAGCAGCTGCGCAAGGATGTGGTGCGGCTGGCTCTGAGCCTGGATATGGGGCTGGAGGAGCCGGTACTGCGCTCTATCAGTGAGAAGATCGGTGAGCAGGAGCTGGGAAAGCTGAAACAGGCACTGGAAAATCGGGCAGCGGAGTATTACCCTGTGCAGCGGCAGTTGTGCGGGATGCAGGAAAAGGCCGATGTGGAAAGCGGCTATTTGATTTAGGTTCGACCGGAAAACCGGTGACCATATATACTTTTTAGGAGGAAAACAAAATGGGTTATGACAATTTGAAGCTGGAAAAGGGTATGTATCGCCAGGAGGGCATGAGCTTTACCCAGGTGCTGGAGTCCCTGGACCCCAGCGAAAACTATCGGGGCACGGCACTGGAGAACACCGATGCCTTTCAGCGGCAGCTGAAGCGCTTCGGCATCCGGGCAAAGGGCGCCGGGGCCTCTCCTGTGGAGAAATTCTTCCGCACCATGGATTCTGCGGTGCTGTTCCCGGAGTACATTGCCCGGACGGTGCGCCAGGGTATGGAGGAAAATGACATCCTGCCCGACATTGTGGCGACCACTACGGTGATCGATTCTCTGGACTACCGCTCCATCTATTCCAACCCCACGGAGGACGCAAAGAAATTGCAGGATGTGGAAGAAGGCGGCGAGATCCCTACCACCGAAGTGGCGACCAAGGAACATCTGATCAAGCTGACCAAGCGGGGCAGAATGCTGGTGGCTTCTTACGAGGCGCTGCGGTTCCAGAAGCTGGACCTGTTTGGTGTCATGCTGCGCCAGATCGGCGCTTACATCCAGCAGCAACAGCTGGCAGACGCAGTGAAGGTCATTCTGGACGGCGACGGCAACAGCAATCCTGCCACTAAGTACACTGTGGGCACCAGCCCCATTTCCGGCACCAAGGGGAGCCTGGAATATGATCAGCTGGTGGAATTCTGGGGGCAGTTTGATCCCTACACCATGAACACCATGCTCTGTTCCAGCGGCACCATGACCAAGCTGCTGAAGGTGCCGGAGCTGCAAAATCCCATGACCGGGCTGAATTTCCAGGGTACCGGCAAGCTGTCCACGCCTCTGGGTGCCCAGCTGCACCGCACCGGCGCCGTGGCGGACGGCACCATCATTGGCTTGGACAAGCGCTATGCACTGGAGTTGGTCCGGGCGGGGGATGTGCTGGTGGAATATGACAAGCTCATCGATCGTCAGTTGGAGCGGGCTGCCATTACCTCTATTTCCGGTTTTGGCAAGATCTGTGACGGTGCAGCCGCCGTTTTGAGCGTATGACACTGACGGAACAGATCTACGCCCAGGCGGTGCTGCTGACCCAGGACGCAGAAGATGAGAAGCTGCCCATGCTGGAGATCCTGTGCCGCAGTGCGGAGATATCCCTAAAGCAAAATCTGCGGGAGGGGATCACGCCGGAGGATTGCAAGGCAGATTTCGTGGCGGCTGCCAGCCTGTATGCGTTGGCAGCCCTGTCCGAAATGGATGAACTGGCCCAGCTGTCGGAGATCCAGGCAAAGGATCTGACGCTGCGCCGGGGAAGCACGGACACGGCGGCCTGCTGTCTGCGGTATCAAGCGGAAATGATGATGTTGCCGTATCTGAAGGACCGATTCAGCTTTATGGGGGTATGAGATCATGCGGGCTATGATCGAAAAAGTCATCAAGCGCTACGGGACGACCTTTACGGTGTTGCGGGGCGATGAAAGCCGTGAGATAAAAGGGATCATGCAGATCGTAGGCGCAGCCAGTCGTCAGAATATGAGGACGGAATTTACGCCCCTTGGCGAAGTGCCAAGGGGACGGTATCTTCTGCTGGTCCCCCTGGAATCGGAAATAGAGAAAGGGGATGTGCTGGTGAAGGGTGACGAAAAGCGATACTATACAGTCTGTCGGGTGGAAAAAATCTGGTATAAGGAAAAGGGACTTTATGATTGGTGCCTGTGTGAGGAACGAGGTGAGCCTGGACAATGGGGCAGTCTATCGTAAAACAAGTGATCCAGCTGCTTGATGACGGGGGGATTCCTGCAAATCAAGCGCAGCCGGCGAGGAAAATGGTGAATGTTTTGATTCCAGTTGCGGCGGTCAGTATCCAGCAGATCGACCAGGCCAAGCAAGAGGCGACGGTTCGTGTGGAGATCGTGGGAATGGCAGGAAGCGGCGGGGATCAGTGCGAGAACACGGCGATGAAAGCTTACGAGATCTTGCGAAGTGCCGGTGCGGTATGTCAATTGCAGCGCTGCACATTTCAAGGCAAGACGGGCGTGTTTTCGATGCCGCTGTTGGCGACCTTTGCAGGAGAGGCGTACCAGAAGGATTGGAAGCCGCTGGAGATTGCAACGCATACATTTTCTGTGACAGCTGGAACAACTGCTCTGCCCCATGTGACGCAGTTTTCGGCAACCCAGGCGGTAACAGATGTCGATACGGAAGAACTGTCTGATATGTCCTGGAGTTTTACCATAGAGGAATGGATCCCGGCGGGGGAACGGGCACCGGATGATCCGGGGGATCTCTTTGAAATGACGGTGACGACCGATGTGACCGCAGAGCATTTTGAAGGGTGCAGTATGACAAGCTTGCAGCGACAAGTGATGGAAACGGGGGTGAAACAGATCCGAAAGGGCATTGCGGCATTGCGCACAGTGGAAACGACCACATAAGAAATGGCCCGGGGCGAATGCCTCGGGCCGTTGTTATGGGGTTTAGAATTCGATATCCAGCTTGGATACCACGGCGGCGCAGCGGTCGCACAGGCCGTCGGGGTTGGAGTTGACAGTGTGCATCCAGCACCGGGGGCACTTGGTGCCCTTGGCCTCGCTGACGCCGATGGTCAGCTCGGGATAGTTGACACCGGTGCCAATTTCGGCACCCTCCTCGGGAGCGGACCAATCCACAGCGGAGACGATGCAGATCTCAGCCAGGTTCAGACCATCGCAGGCGGCTTTCAGCGCGTCATTGTAAGCAGACAGGGAGACATGAGCCTCCAGCGCCTTGCCGATCCGCTTGTCGGCCCGGGCCTTTTCCAGAATGCCGTTGACATCCTGGCGCAGCTTCATGATGGTGGCCCACTTTTCCATGGCGGCATCGTCCAGGGCGTAGGCGGCGAAGGAAGCGGGCATCTGGTTGAGCAGGATGTTCCGCTTGTCATCGCTGTCCAGATGGGGCATGGACTGCCAGATCTCGTCACAGGTGAAGGCCAGAATGGGGGCAAAGACCTTTGCCATGGCATCCAGGATCAGATACAGGGCGGTCTGGGCGCTGCGGCGGCGCAGGCCGTTGCGCTCCTCGCAGTACAGCCGGTCCTTCAGAATGTCCAGATAGAAGCTGGACAGCTCCACCACGCAGAAATCGTTGATGGCGTGGGAGACCATGTGGAATTCGTAGTTGTTGTAGGACTGCTTGCAGGTAGCCACCAGGGAATCCAGCTTGGTCAGGGCCCACTTGTCCAGCTCCTCCAGCTTGTCGGCGGACACCATGTCGGTGTTGGGGTCGAAGTCTGCCAGGTTGCCCAGGCAGTAGCGGGCGGTGTTGCGGAACTTCAGATAGTTCTGGGCGATCTGCTTGAAGATCTCCTTGGAGCAGCGGACATCGGCGTGATAGTCGGAAGAAGCGGCCCACAGGCGGATGATATCGGCGCCGAAGTCCTTGATCAGATCGGCGGGATCCACACCGTTGCCCAGGGACTTGTGCATGGCACGGCCTTGGCCGTCCACCACCCAGCCATGGGTCAGCACCTGCTTGAAGGGTGCGCCTTGATCCAGGGCACCCACGGAGGTTAGCAGGCTGGACTGGAACCAGCCACGGTACTGGTCGGCACCTTCCAGGTATACATCCGCAGGCCACAGCTGGGGCGTGCGGTGCATGAGGGAGGCATAGTGGGTGGAGCCGGAGTCGAACCAGCAGTCCA
>CAZGTR010000019.1:0-12415 GCA_964528715.1 uncultured Oscillospiraceae bacterium
GTGCTGGGCTCGATACCGCCGGTATCCACCAGAGAGAAGGTGCGCCCGCACCACTCACAGTCACCGTAAATGCGGTCACGGGTCACGCCGGGGGTATCCTCCACGATGGAGGTACGCTGACCGGTCAGCTTATTGAAGAGCATGGATTTGCCCACATTGGGTCTGCCAACAATGGCAACCAAAGGCTTCGCCATAATGATCGCTCCTTTCGAAATAAATATCTAACAGTTATTATGGCACAGATCTTCCCGAAAAGCAACGGAAACTATGCCAATTCTTAAAAATTTTACAGATCTTTCCGGTTTGAAAAGCCCCCGGAAAAGGAAAAAGAGGAAGGCCGAAGCCTTCCTCTGCGTTTGACGCACTTTCCCGCCTTAGTCAGCCTTGGCGGCCAGGACCTGACGGCCATTGTAAGAGCCGCAAGCCTTGCAAGCTCTGTGGGGCATGACGGGCTCACCGCACTTGGGGCAAACGGACACGCTGGGAGCAGACAGCTTCCAGTTGGAACCACGACGCTTATCACGACGGGCCTTGGATACTTTACACTTAGGGACAGCCATGGATGACACCTCCTTGGTCAAACTGCTTATATTGGCAGCATTCTTATGGTTTTACTTTTCGAGAAGCTGCTTCAAAGCAGCAAAACGGGGATCGAGTTCCTTCTGGCAAGAGCAGCTCTCCCGATTTAGGTTTGCACCGCAACGGCAGCAGATACCTTTGCAATCGGGCTTGCACAGCAGCTTGGTGTCCATGTTCAGCACGAATACCGTGCGGACGATGTCATCCAAATCTGCGCTTTCGCCTTCCAGAGGGAATACCCATTCATCTTCGTTCTCTTCGTTGCTCAGCTCCGTCACCAGCACCACATTCAGAGGAATTTCCACAGTTTCCTCAAAATCATCAGCGCAGCGATCGCAAACGCCATGAATGGTGGTATGGATGGAGCCTGTCATCACCAGCACGCCGGCGGTATTTCGCACCGAGCCTTCTGCCAGCACCGGTTCATCCACCGGATAACAGTCGCCATATCGAAGATCACGCAAATCCACGCTGGTGGAAAAGGATACGGACGCACCGGGGCAGTCCATTATTTTCGACAACCCTAGAAGCATACTATCCCCCTCCTCGCAGTCATGCTTAGATATTATATAGGCTTTTGCCCCATTTGTCAAATGTTATTTTCACCAAAAACTTTGTTTTTTCCGCATTTCTTTTCGGGACAGCCTTGTTCTATTCTTCTTTTTCTGGACATACCCTGTTTTAGACCATGGCAGGAGCCCTTCTCCTGCCGGATGAGGAGGCTGGCTATGGAAAATATCTATGCAGACATCGCCGCCAGGACCGGCGGCAATATTTATGTAGGCGTTGTGGGGCCGGTGCGCACCGGGAAATCCACCCTGATCAAGCGGATCATGGAACGATTGGTGATCCCCCGGATCAGTGATCCCTACCGGCGGGAGCGGGCCAGAGACGAGCTACCCCAAAGTGGCTCCGGCAAAACCATTATGACCTCAGAGCCAAAATTTGTTCCAGAGGAAGCGGTGGAGATCTCCCCAGACGGAAAGCTCATGTTCCGGGTGCGAATGATCGATTCCGTCGGCTACATGGTACAAGGCGCTGTGGGTGCAGAGGAGGATGGGGTGCCCCGGATGGTCACCACTCCCTGGTTTGACCACGAGATCCCCATGACAGAAGCAGCGGAGTTGGGCACCCAAAAGGTCATGCAGGAGCACTGCTCCATCGGTCTGGTGGTCACCACAGACGGCACCATCACCGACATTCCCCGGTCCGATTATGTGGAAGCGGAGGCTCGTGCCATCCGGGATATGCAGGCCACCGGGAAGCCCTTTCTCGTGATCATCAACACCCGGGAACCCCAGGGTGCCGCCGCCAGATCCTTGCAGGACCAGCTGCGCAGCGAATTTGGGATCGACAGCGCCATCGCCGATTGTCAAGCCCTCACCACTGATGATATGGCTTCCCTGCTAAAGGATCTGCTCTACGCTTTCCCCCTGGGTGAACTACAGATTCATCTCCCCCGGTGGATGGATGCACTGGAGCCGGAGCACCCGGTAAAATCTGCGCTTTTCGAGACCCTGCTCCATAGTGCAGATCAGATCCACACCCTTGGTCAAGCCGAAAAAGCACTGGAAGAACTGGACGATGTTGCCGGTGTCATGGATCACACGGTACATCCCATGGATCTGGGCAGTGGTATCGTCCGCTGCACCGTTCGCTTTCCGGAAGCCCTGTTTTATGAGATCCTAAGCAGCAAAGCAGGTCTTTCCATCACCACAGATGCCGAACTTCTGCAACTGCTGACAGAACTGAGCGCCATTAAAAAGGAATACGATAAGATCTCCGACGCCCTCTCCGCCGTCCGGGCCACAGGCTACGGGATCGTTATGCCCACTGCAGAAGAAATGACCCTCCAAACCCCGGAGGTCCTGCGAAAAAATGGTGCCTTTGGTGTCAAGCTAAAGGCAGGTGCTCCCTCCATCCACATGATCCGGGTGGATATCGACACAGAGATCAATCCAATGGTGGGCAGCGAGCAGCAATCCCAGGAGCTGATCGGCTACCTCTCCGGCGAGGACCCCGACAAGCTCTGGGAGAGCAATATCTTTGGAAAGTCCGTGTATGAGCTAATTCAAGAAGGCTTGACCGCCAAGGTCATCCGGATGCCGGAGGATGTCCGGGGCAAATTCAAAGGTACCCTGAACCGGATCGTCAACGAAGGTGCCACGGGTCTGATCTGCTTTATTTTGTGATTTTTCCCATTCTCCCTGCTTCGGCAGGGAGAATTTGCATTTTTCTCCTTTACCCGGTGGCGCTTTTGTGGTAAACTAGAGGGTAACAACACCCATCCAGGAGGAAACCATGAAATTACCACAGCTGCGTGACCGGAAATGGAATTATTCCGCTCTCGCCTTTGCCCTACCCTTTACTGCCATCGTCTGTCTGATGATCATCATCGGTTGTACCCCTTTCGGCAACCTTTCTATGCTCTATTCGGATATGTGGCACCAGTATTTCCCCTTTTTCAAAGCATTTCGCCAAGCACTTCGCAGTGGCGAATCCCTGCTGTACAGCTGGAATGTGGGCATGGGCATGGATTATCTGGGATTGATCTCCTACTATCTGGCATCCCCGCTGAACCTTGTCAGCGTGCTATTGCCGGAAAGCTGGCTGCTGCCCTATTTTTCCTTCCTTGTGCCCATCAAGCTGGGACTGGCTTCCCTGTTTTTCTCCATTTTTCTGAAAAAGCTGTTCTACAAAGATGATCTTTCCATCGTGGTCTTTGGCAGTCTGTACGGTCTGTGTGCCTGGGCGCTGGGCTACCAGTGGAACATCATGTGGCTGGACACCTTCGCCCTGCTGCCGCTGGTGGCACTGGGCACAGTCTATCTGCTGCGGGACAAAAAATTCATCCTCTATACCATTTCCCTGTTTTTCTCCATTTTTGCTAACTATTATGTGGGCTTTTTTACCTGCATTTTCGTTTTTCTGCTGTTTTTCTGCTATGAGATCTGCTACTGCAAGAGTGCGAAGCGCTTCTTTCTGGATCTCATTCGCATTGCCGTATTTTCCTTGCTTGCCATCGGCATGACTGCCATTTTGGAGCTGCCCGCTCTGGCTGCCCTGGGCAATACCCAATCCAGCGTCAACACGTTCCCGGACTATTTCTCTCTAAATATGGTGGAGTACGCCGAGTATGCCGAAGCCCGGGAGGCCTGGAACCTGTATAAGACTGCCAAAGAAGCGGGTGAAGCCACATTCAAGCTCTGGTGTACCGCCATGCGGGAGTCCGTCGATCCCATTCTGGAAGGTATGCAGCAGGTAGCTGGCAATCTCAGCGGCGGCAACAGTCCCACCTTCAAAGAGGGTCTGCCCAATGTCTACTGCGGTGTTGGCACGATCATTCTGGCATTTCTGTTTTTGACCACCCGGCACATCAAGCTGCGGGAGCGGCTGTGCTGTGCGCTGCTGCTGGTGTTCTTCGCCCTGAGCTTCGTGATCCGCCAGCTGGACTATGTGTGGCACGGCTTCCACTTCCCCAACATGATCCCCTACCGGTTCAGCTTCCTGTACTGCTTTGTTATGCTCTACATGGCCTACCGGGCCTTCCTGCTCCGGCGGCGCTTCCGCCCCGGGCAGTTGGCCCTTGGCTGTATTCTCGGCCTGTGGCTGTTGCTCCAGTCGGAACACGCCGCCAAGATCCCCGAAGCCCTTGAGAGTCTGGATACGCTGTTCGACCTGCTGGGTCAAACCCTGTCCACCGTTCTTGCCGGGGACAAAGAGGCCGCTACCGCCGCCGCAAAAGCATTGGAAACGCACTACAATACCTATGGTGATACGTATATCTATATCGTCTACAATGCCATTTTCTTTGGTCTGTATGCCGTGCTGCTGTTCCTGCCATACATGGGCAAATCTCTGCCTTTGTTTGCAAAGAAAGCGGATGTCTACGCCTTTGCCCGGGCCCGTTCCGACCGGCGCAAACTTTCCACCACATTGCTGTGCCTGGTCATGGCCATCGAAGCCGTGATGAATGTGGTGAATTTTGGTGTCAACTTCGGCTATACCAACATTACCAACTACCCCCAGGGAACGGATGCCACCGCTTCCATGATCACCTACATGAAAGAGCGGGAAAAATCTCTGTTCTACCGCACCGAAGTCACCCATTCCCAAACCCTCAACGACGGCGCACTGAACGGCTACAACGGCATTTCCACCTTTACGAGCTCTGCCAATGTCAACGTGACCAAGTTCATGAAAGCCTTGGGCTACGGTGCCAAGGACACCTATAACCGCTATTGCTTTGAGGAAAGCTCCCCCGTGGCAAACCTGTTTCTGAACCTGAAATACATGATCGAGCGCCAGGGTCAGGTGGAAGAAAACCCCTATTTCGACGAAGTTCACCACTACGAAAATGTGTATCTTCTGGAAAACAACGCCTATCTGCCCCTGGGCTTCCTGGCAGAAAATGACCTATCCCAGGTGGATTTCTCCGCCTCCGGTTCTCCTTTCTCCTTCCAGAACACGCTTTTCAGCGCCGCCACCGGTATCCAAGAGGATGTCTGGTACACCGTCCCTGGCAACTGGCTGAGTATTGAGGCCAGCAATGTCAGCATTACCAGCCGTGGCACCAATGCCGGTTACTGCGCTTACGCCGCCTCCAGCAAGGGTGAGATCATCTACCGCTACACCGTTGAGGATTCCGGCTTTATGTGTGTCGATTTGACCATGGGTGCCCGGAACAGCTTCAGCGTATACCGCAACGACGAATACCTGTACAGCGAGTCCCTCAGCCTTCCCCAGACCCTGTCTGTCAGCCAGGTAGAGCCCGGTGATGTGATCGAGATCCGGATCACCTGCAAGGCCAACGAAACCAATTCCATTACCATCAAGGCCGCACTGGTGAACGATGATGTCTTCCGGGCCGGTTACGATATTCTCGCCGCCTCCACCCTGGATCTGACCGAATTTTCCACCACCCATGTGGCAGGCACCATCACCTGTGACCGGGATGGATTGCTCTATACCTCCATCCCCTACGACGGAAACTGGACCGCCACAGTGGATGGCAAAAGCGCCGACATCGTTCTGGTTGGTGACGCCATGGTGGCACTGGAGCTGACCGAAGGCGACCATGAGATCACTTTCACCTACCGCAACAGCGCTTTCTCCATGGGTTGGAAGATCTCCCTTGGATGTCTTGCGATTTTCGTCGCTCTGGTTTGCTGGCAATACCAGGTGCACATCAACCTCTCGCCCATCGTGAACAAATTAAAGCGCAAAAAGTAAACCTGTTCCGCTCCGGTCTTGCCGGAGCGGATTTTCCTTTTCATTTTGCTTTTTTTGTGGTATGATAGAAAGAAAATACGAAACCGCAAGGAGATACCTATGCTTTCGATTGCTAAAATTCTCTCCCAGGAATTGGGACAAAAACTGGAATATGTAAAAAATGTCATCGATCTGATGGACGAAGGGAACACCATCCCCTTTATTGCCCGCTACCGCAAGGAAATGCACGGCACCATGGGCGACACCACCCTGCGCACCCTGGAGACCCGACTGACCTACCTGCGCAATTTGCAGGAGCGCCGGGAAGAAGTCAAGCGGTCCATCGAAAGCCAGGGAAAGCTGACAGAAGAATTATCTGCCGCCATTGACGCTGCCACCACATTGGCAGAGGTGGAAGACTTGTACCGTCCCTACAAGCAGAAACGCCGCACCCGGGCTTCCATTGCCCGGGAAAAGGGGCTGGAGTCCTTGGCACAGGCCCTTTTTGCCCAGGATGGACGTGACCCCGCCCTTCTCGCCCAAGCTTTTATCGATCCCGAAAAGGGCGTAAACAGTGCTGACGAAGCCCTGGCTGGTGCTTCCGATATCATCGCAGAAGACCTATCCGACGACGCTTCCATCCGAAAAAAGCTCCGTGCTCTGCTGAACCGACAGGGCCGTCTGGTATGCAAAGCAGAGGATCCGGAGGTAGAAAGCGTCTACACCCTCTACTACGATTTCAATCAGAACATCTCCCGGCTGCTGGATCACCAGATCCTTGCCATCAACCGGGGCGAAAAAGAGGGCATTTTGAAAGTCACCGTCACCCTCCCCGGAAACGACGGCGCAGATCTGGTATGCCGGGCCGCATTGAAGCCCACCGCCCATCCATCACGCCTCGTCCATGCAGCCGCAGAGGATGCCTACGAGCGGCTGATCTTCCCCTCCATCCAGCGAGAAATCCGTTCGGATCTCTCCGCCCGGGCCTACACCGGTGCCATCCGCAACTTTGCACTGAACCTGCGTCCCCTGCTAATGCAGCCCCCGGTAAAGGGCTTTGTAACCATGGGTCTGGATCCCGGATATTACCACGGTTGCAAGGTTGCCGTGGTGGATCCCACCGGAAAGGTGCTGGACACCGCAGTGGTATACCCCACCGCCAACGACCATGCGAAGCAGACCGCCATTGCCATTTTATCGAAACTAATGCGCCGCCATCAGGTGCGCCACATTGCCATCGGCAACGGCACCGCCTCCCGGGAGACGGAAGCCATGACCGTAGAACTGCTGCACAGCTTCCCGGAAGCCAGCTACGCCATCGTCAACGAGGCCGGCGCTTCCGTCTACTCCGCTTCTCCCCTGGCAGCGGAGGAATTTCCGGAATACGATGTGAACCTGCGTTCTGCTGTCTCCATTGCCCGGCGGCTCCAGGACCCTCTTGCAGAGCTGGTAAAGATCGACCCCAAGGCCATTGGCGTGGGGCAATACCAGCACGACTGCCCTCAAAAGGAGCTGGACAGTGCGCTGAGCAGTGTGGTAGAGGACTGTGTCAACGCCGTTGGCGTAGATGTTAACACCGCTTCCCGGAGCCTGCTGGAGCAGGTAGCCGGTCTGAACAGCACCACAGCCAAAAACATCGTGGCCTACCGGGAGGAAAACGGTCCCTTCACCAGCCGTTCCCAACTGAAAAAGGTGCCGAAGCTGGGGCCCAAGGCATTCCAGCAATGCGCTGGTTTCCTGCGGGTGCCGGAGAGCAAAGAGGTGCTGGACAACACCGGTGTCCACCCGGAGTCCTACGTTGCCGCCAAAGCCCTGCTGGAATTGCTGGAACTAAAAAAAGGCAGTGACCTTTCCACCTTGCCCACACTATTGGCCCAATATGGGTCCAGGAAGGCAGCGGATCGCTGCGGGATCGGAGAACCCACCCTGCTGGATATCGCCAGGGAACTGAGCAAGCCCGGTCGTGATCCCCGTGACGAACTCCCCACCCCCATCCTGCGCAAAGATGTGCTGGACATAAAGGATCTAAAGCCCGGTATGGAGCTGACGGGCACCGTGCGCAACGTCATCGACTTTGGCGCCTTTGTGGACATCGGCGTCCACCAGGACGGTCTTGTTCACATCTCCGAGATCTGTGACCGGCGTTTAAATCACCCCAGCGAAGTGGTGAAAGTGGGCGACATTGTCAAGGTCGTCGTGCTGAACGTGGACGAAAAGCGCCACCGGATCAGTCTAAGTATGAAACAGGTCAAATGATTTCAAGCGACGCACTTGCGGGTGCGTCGCTTTTTGTTACCATTCAGTTATCAAACCATTGCATTTTGTGTCCTTTTCGTAACTTTCTTGACATTTTTTATTTCCCCTGCTATAATATTGCTATCCTTTAAACTTTTAGGGAGATCATTATGAGAAATTTTATCAAATTCCTCAGTTGCCTTTTTATGCTGGCATGGATGTTCGCTCTGGCTGGCTGTCACGCTAACGCAGACCCTTCCACCGATGCGACCATTACCGAGACCGCTCCCCCCATTACAGCCCAGGAACTGTACCGTACCGCCCTGCAAGAATTGGAAAAAGCAGATGATCTGATTTTGACCTATCAGTATGTCCAAAACCGTACCATCGGCACCGACACCTTTTCCACCGCACTTTCTGGCATTTCCACCTATACCGGCCTCTCCCAGCAGCTCCAGGCCGTGGTCAACCAATCCATCACTTTCGGTACATACGGCGTACAATATACCGAGCTTTTTGGAGACGGAATGGCCTATATAACTGCAAACGACTGCAATTTTGCCGGCGAAATAACCAGTGAAGATTTCCTTGCCCGGCAGCTTCCGGCCATCTTGCTGGATGCCACGCTGTATCAGAATATGACCGTTGAAACCGCTGAAAGCAGCACCGTGATCTCTTTTTCCAGCGCTACCTCTCCGGAAAGTTGGGAACGCACTGGTGATGGCATTACCCTCATCAGCGCCAGCGGCACTGCCACGCTGGACGAAAAGGGTAGTTTGGTCGGCTATACATACACCGCCAGCTACTGCTGTGGTACGACCAATTATAAGACAGAGGTCTCAACCCAGATCTCCACCCCGAAAAATTATGACATCAGCCAAGTTCATCCAGGCTATCCCGAAACCTATGTGACCATCTCCTGCCTGGATGCACCGAAGCTGCTGCTTCGCTCCGTGGGCGATATTTTCACCGCCGGATCATTCACCTCCGAGGTCAATCAGCAGGTGTCCAGTACCGCTCTGGATCTGATCCGCACCGATCACAATATTTTCACGCTCTCCGGCACCGGCAAGCAAATGGTCGCCTCTGCGGAGTACCAGGTAACGCTATCTGATTACCGTGGTGCCACCACGACCACCACCCAATCCGATCACTTTAAAAATGGTGTATTCACCCGCATTTCCAACGGCAGCGCCCCGGTAGATACCGAGGAAACACCGGAAAATATCCGCATTCGTTGGGAAAATAACATTCTCAACGGTTTGTTCGCCTTGACTTATCTGGACAGCGCTGATCTGACCGAAACAGATGAGTTTTATATTCTGAATTTCACCGGAAATAACGCCTATCGCAGCGCCATTTCCAGCAGTCTGAATACCATTTTCTCCAGCGATCTGGATAGCCTTGCATCTTCCTATACCGACACACTGGCCACCGGTTATCTGACCATCAATAAGCAAACCGGTCTTCCCACTGCGTTGGGCATGGCATTTGCCCGCACCCATGTGCTTTACGATGTCTCCTATCCGCTGACCTATCAGCTGGACCAAAAGCTGTGTCTTTCCAATGTGGAATATGAAGATACCACCTCAGATACCCCTGCCGAAAGCCAACTGACCCCGCTTTTCTATCAAGTCACCGGGTCAAACGGCGAAACGCTGTGGCTGCTGGGCACCCTGCACGTTGGAGATGCGCATACCGACACACTCCCCCAGGAGATCAGCAATGCATTCCGCAATTCTGACGCTTTGGCTGTGGAATATGATATCAGCGCATTTATGACACAAGTCTCTACGGATCCCACGCTCCAAAGCACCCTCGCTTCGCTCTATTACTACCAGGATGGCACCAGCACGGCAGATCATCTATCCGCTGAAAGCTATGAGCAGGCGCTGATCCTGCTGACAGCCAGCGGCTCATACACCAGCAGCACCCCTTATATGCGCCCTGTATTTCTCTCCAATTTGATCGAAGAATTCTATTTGGAACAGGGCTATCTGCTTTCTGCCGAAAGCAGTATCGAGGTGCAGCTACAAAACCTTGCCGCCATTTCCCAGAAGAAAATCATCAGCATTGAATCCGGTCTTTCCCAACTGAAGCGCATGGCTTCCTTATCGGATGGTTTGCAGCAGTTGCTGCTGGACACCACTTTAACAAACGGTCTGGTCGGGTATAACACTACCATCAATACCATCTACGAATTGTGGTGCCAGGGAAACGCGGAGCAGCTTTACCCCCTGCTATTTACAGACGATGAAACCGCCACCGACGAGGTACGCGCTTACTGGCAGGAATATACAAAGGTTCTGATCACCGACCGCAATGCAGCAATGCTACAATCCGCTGTGGATTGTCTAAAGAGCGGTGAAACCGTTTTTTACGCCGTTGGTATTGCTCATCTTCTGGGCGAAAGCGGTCTTGTAGCGCAGCTGGAAGCCGCCGGATACACCGTTCAGCAGGTATCCTACATTAGCATGATCCACACACAGGGCAGCTGTTATCAGCTGCCCTGTGTTGCTTTCCGAGGTATTTGGTGCTATAATGGCAAAAAAGGAGTGATGGCATGAACTGCCCCATTTGCAAAGATATCCTGTTTCTTTCTCAAAAATCCACCGAAGCCACTGCCGCCGACTTAAATATTGCCCAAGACCTGCTGGACACCCTGCAAGCCCACCGGGAAAGCTGCGTTGGAATGGCTGCGAACATGATCGGCGTTGCAAAAAATATCATCGCCTTTGACAACGACGGCACCGATATGGTGATGTTCAACCCCAAAATCATCAAATGCTCCGGCCCTTACGAAGCAGAGGAGGGCTGTCTTTCTCTGTCCGGCACCCGTACCGCCCGGCGCTATCAAAGTATCAAAGTGCAATATCAAAACGAAAAATTCCAGTCCCGACTGAAAACCTTCACAGGTTGGACCGCTCAAATCATCCAGCACGAGATCGATCATCTGCACGGCGTGATCATTTAACGAAAAAGCGGACATACTACCAGCACGAAAGGGTGTTTTTATGATCAAAGCCAGTGAGATCCTCGCCTCTGCACAGGAATTAAATCACACCATCATCGCCCATCGCCGGGCAATTCATCATGAACCGGAGGTAGGCCCTCACCTGCCCAAGACCTGCGCCTATGTAAAGGAGCAATTGCGTCGCCTTGGCTATGACCCGGTAGAGATCTGCGACAGCGGTATTGTCGCCACGGTCACAGGCAAGGATACCGGGCGCTGTATTCTCCTCCGGGCGGATATGGACGGCCTTGCAGTCCCAGAGCAGGCAGATATCCCCTTCCGGTCTGAAAACGGTGCCATGCACGCCTGCGGTCACGATATGCACACCGCCATGCTCCTAGGCACCGCCGCCCTGCTGAAAAAATATCAGGACCAGTTAAACGGAACGGTCAAGCTGGTGTTCCAGCCAGATGAGGAGGGTTTCACCGGGGCAAAGGCCATGCTGAAGGCAGGTGTTCTGCTAGATCCCGCACCGCAGGCCGGTCTGGCCCTTCATGTCCACTCCGGCACCCCTTCGGGGCTTTTGCTGTGTGGGCGGGGCACCTTTATGGCAGGGTGTACCCTGTTCCGCATTCATATCCATGGCAAAGGCTGCCACGGTGCCATGCCAGAGACCGGCATTGACCCCATCAACATTGCCGCCCATATTTACACGGCACTGCAAAGCATTGTTACCCGGGAGATCCCGGCAAAGAGTCCTGCCGTTGTGACCATTGGCAGCTTTCACGCCGGGCAAGCGCCTAATATCATCCCGGAGGAAGCCGTGCTGGAGGGCTCTATCCGTTGCTTTGACCGGGAACTGACCCGCAAGATCATTAGCCGACTCTCTACAATTTCCCAGGGGATCGCAGCGTCCTTGGGCGGTAGCGCAACGGTGACGGAACTTTCTTCTGCCCCACCACTGGTGAACGATCCACAATTGACGGATCAAATGGCCGATCTCGCCCGGGCAATTCTTGGCCAGGAGCGGGTCTACTGCATGGACGAGGGCGGTATGGGTTCAGAGGATTTTGCCGCCTATACCTATGAACTGCCCTGCGCCTATCTGCTTCTAGGGGCAGGAACAGCCCAGGAAAACCCGGCCTACGGGCAGCCCATGCACAATGAAAAAGTCGTTTTCAATGAAGATATCCTCCCCTTGGGCGCTGCACTGGAGACCTACTGTGCCCTGCAATGGTTAGCACAGGGATAACCGTTTCTGTGGGTAAAAAATGAATTTCAAATTTCCGGTTCAAAATGAATGCGGTAGTGAGTTTCCTCACTTGCACCTGTAAAATGAAAGTAGACACTCACAAAAGTGTGGGTGTCTACTTTTTCTGTAGTATAATAAAAATAGTGATGAGCAAAATGCAGAAGCAAAAATGAGATGCCAAAGGA
>CAZGTR010000020.1:0-12304 GCA_964528715.1 uncultured Oscillospiraceae bacterium
GTGACTTTCACGCGCATTGACGGCACCTCCTTAAAAATTGCCTCCCTGTATCACATCGGACTAGAAAAATTTAGATAGCGGACACTACAACATCCGCACCGATGCTGAAAATGGGCGCACGAAATAGGCCCTTTTTCACAGGTAGAAACATTCTATCACACTCTTTTGCGATAGTCAACAACTTTTTTGACATTTTTTCGTTATTTTTCACGGCAGAGCCTGTCGCTTTCTGAAGATTTGAATAAAGGACCACCGATATGGCATAAGATAGGGAGGAGGTGTTGTGCTTGGAATGGAAAAAGTGGAGGCCGTATGTGATCGGCGCAGCGGTTGCATTGGCAGTAGGCGGTTTTTCGGGGCTACTTTCTATGGGCGGGATGAAAGAATTTGAGACAGAAGTGATCAAACCGCCCCTGTCTCCGCCGGGATGGCTGTTCCCGGTGGTATGGACGGTGCTGTATACACTGATGGGGATCTCCTCGGGGATCATTTGGCAAAAACCGCCATCCCGGGAGCGAAGCCGGGGCCTGAATCTGTATGCAGTGCAGTTGGTGGTGAATTTCTTCTGGAGTCTGCTGTTTTTCAATGCTCGGGCCTATGCGCTGGCGGCGGGGTGGCTGGTGATGCTGTGGGGCCTGGTGCTGGTGATGATCTTTGCCTTCCGTAGGCTCAGTCAGCGGGCGGCGTGGATTCAGCTGCCGTATCTTGCCTGGCTGACCTTTGCGGCCTATCTGAATTTGGGTGTGTGGCTGCTGAATCAGTAGAGGAAAGGGAATTGCCCCTTTCCTTTTTTGCCAATTCCTGTTATAATGAAGAAAAATAGCAACAGGAGGAAATGCTTATGAAGCGGATCATGGGGATCGACTACGGCGACGCCCGGACAGGGGTGGCCCTGTCGGACCTGCTGTGCAGCATCGTGGGCTCTACAACGGTGGTACCCAGCCGAAATCGGGAAAAGGCGGTAGCGGACATCGTGCGTATTGCCAAGGAAAACGAGGTAGGGGAGATCGTGGTGGGACTGCCCCGGAATATGGACGGCACGGAGGGGATCCGTGCCCAGTTGTGCCGGGAATTTGCGGATACTTTGGCCCAGGCCACAGGCCTGCCGGTGCAGATGTGGGACGAGCGGCGCACCACGGTGGAGGCCCACAACATTCTGTCCCAGCACAATTATCACGGGCAGAAGCGAAAAAATACCGTGGATGCGGTGGCAGCGTCTCTGATTTTGGAGGGTTATTTGGCCTTTCGTGGTCGATAAAAAAGTTCACGCAGTCCTGTGAACAGCAGAAGAAGCCCGAAGAATTTTTTCAATATTCCCAAATCGATATGGTTGCCTAGCCAGGAAAAGAATGCTGCGGCGATACAGCCGCCGATGATGGCGGGGAAGATCGTGCGGAACCGGAAGTGGCCTTTCTTGAAGCGGTACAGGCAGACACTGCCGGCGGCTGCAAGAAAAAACAGCAGATTTACTGCCCGGGCGGTGGGATATTGAACTTGCATGACCAGCGTCAGCCAGAGCATCAGAAGGGAACCACCGCCAATTCCGAGTCCGGCTAAAAATCCCAGGACCAGCCCGATAAGCAGCGGGAGAAAAAGCGTATTTAGCATAGATACCGTACCCCGCCGACTAAAATCAAAAGACCCAGACCCCGGTGAAGCCATTTCACCGGGATCTTTTTTTCCAGTTTTCCTGCCAGCAGACCGCCGGGGATCGCAGCAAGCAGATAAGGCCATGCCTGCTTAATAGGTAGATGGAAGAAGCCGGGGCTGATGGATAGGGAGATCAAGCAGATGGGAAAGATGATCCCGACGGAGGCAGGGAAAACATCCGGTTCGTCCAATGTGTCCAGGATGGTCAGCAGCGGTACAAGGATCATACCACCACCGGCTCCCAGTAAACCGTTGACGGCTCCGGCGGCGATCCCACACAGAAGAAGCTGGATTTGCTTTTTACCCAAAATATCCCCTCCTTTCCTTGAAGCATTCCACAAAAGGGAGGGAGATATACATAAAAATTCCGGGTTCAAACGAACCCGGAATTTTAAGATCAATTAGGAAAGGACCAGATCGTAGTCCATACGCTTCAGGTTGACGATGGTGGTGGTGATGTTCTTGACCAGTTCTTCCTTCCACTCAGCGGTATCCTCGGCACGCATTTCGTTGTCGATCATGTAGTCACGGTAGGTCAGCTCATCGTGGGAGATGAAGTAAATGATGTGGTAGCCATACTCGGTTTCCACGATACCGGTGTCGCCTTCCTGGCGGATCTTATCGAAGCACCAGTCGTTGAAGGCTTCGACCATCTGATCGGGATAGACATCCTCGTACACGCCACCGTTGGACTTGCTGCCGGTGTCGGTGCTCTTTTCCTCAGCCAGCTTTTTGAAGCTGTCAAGAGTTGCCTCGCCGTCCTTCCACTGCTTCAGAATCTCCTCAGCCTTGGTCTTGGCAGTTTCCTTCTCAGTAGCAGAGTAGGTGGTGTTGCCGTCGCTGTCCTTGGTGCCACCCTCGAAGGAGACCAGAATGTGAGAAACATTCACCAGGTTCATTTCGTTCTTGTCGCACTCGACGAACAGAACAATGTAATAGCCATTGGTGGTCTCGGTCTTCTTGCAGCTGTCGGTATGGTCGTGATCTTCCTCGCAGTCATAGCTGACGATGGTAACATCAATGAAATCAACATCACCGGCCTTGCGATCAGTGCTGGTGACCCAGTTCTTGGTCTTGTCAGGCAGGTTAGCAGAGGCGATGAAGGTATCGGTCACTTCGGAAGAGGTAGCTGCCTTGGCGTCCTTGTCGCTCTCGTCGATCTTGTTCACAGCCAGAGCCTGGACAGCCTTGTCGAAGGAGTCCTTGTCGGTGATACCGGCGGCTTTCAGAGCTTCTGCATCGGCCAAAGCCAGCTTCCGGGCTTCTTCACGCTGCTCGTCGGTGTAAGTGGTCTTGCCGTCCTCGTCCTTGGTGCCTTCGCCCAGGTAAGAGGTATAGTTGACGTAGTAGTAAACAAAGGAGTAGCGGTTATACTCGGTTTCCTTGTCCTTCTCGTATGCACGGTAATCGGAGACTTCATACTCCAGGCCGTCAGAGTGGGCATTGTAATAGGAAGAAGCGATGGTGCTGATGGTGTAGTAGTCGGTGTAGCCTTCTACGGTAACGCCGTTGCCGTAGGTAGCCTTCAAGTAGGATTTGGTGCTGCTGTAACCATAGTAGGTGGCGTACAGGCTCAGCATGGAAATGGTGCTGTTGATGGAAGCATGCTCCTCGTCGGTCAGCTTGTAGCCCTCAGCCATGGCGGTGTCGTACAGTGCGTACACGCCCTTGGCGCTCTCGATAGCCTCATCGATGAAGTAATCAGCCCAAGTCTGGTTGGTATCCTTGTCCTTGATCTGCTCGTCCAGGGGCTTGCTGGTGTCGAAGCCCAGCATATAGGACCAGTAGCTGCCGAAGGTAGAATAGTACTTGGAGTAGACATCATTCTGATAGTCAGAAATGGAGTCAACATAGAAATAAGTCAACTCTGCGGTGGTCAACTCATGGTCACCAACGGTGATAGCATGGCTGTTGCGGCGCAGGGCACCGTCGATCAGGGGGCTGACCACGACACCGACCACAATTGCGACTACCAGAACCATGACCACGGCAAAGGTCAGGGTATAGGCTTTCAGAGTTTTTGCCTCTTTCAGTTCCTGCTTCTGCTTTTCGGTCATAGCAGCAGCATTCAGCTCATTGCGGAGCTTCTTTTTGTTGGATGCGCTCATGTAATCAATTCCTCTCATTTGTCCTTAGGGTACGCTGCGCAGTTGGTGCGCACAGACTGGAGTATTATAACTGATTTGCCCGGCAGTTTCAAGCCCTTTGTTGTTGAAAATGTTAAAAATCGGAAATTGTTAACAAAATTTTTTGAGTTTATGTGAAAAAATCGACCCATAGACAGAAAAAAACAGGAAGTACAAACGTGCTTCCTGTTTCAAAATCCCGCTTTGGCCGTGTGCATCCAATTATGACCTGCACAAAAAGGCAGGTGGGTCGCCGCTCCCAATTTTCGCTGCTCCCAGCATCCACCCAACGTCAAAGCGTGGGCGGGAGGTCTGCAATCCAAAAGGGAAGTCTAACATCCCAAATAAAAAATGTGGGTCCAAAAGGACACATCACGCACCAAGCAGGAGTTTCTTACTGCGTATCATCATCCTCGTAAAGACTGTCGATGATCAGCTGGTTCACTGCCTCCAGCTCCTGGGGGTCTTCTACGATGGACAAGATCTGTTCACCGTCTTCTTCAAAGGACTTCAAGATATTTACCTGGTAATTTTGATCCGCAGTATCGTCTGCTGGGATCACAGCCAGATAATTTGCACCGTTATACTCAATGGTGGTCAAAACCTCCAACTCGTATTCGACACCATCCTCGTCTGTGATGGAGATAAAGTCGGAGCCGTATGCATCTGCCATATTTGTTCCTCCGGGCTGTTTGTTACATCCGTATTGTAGCGCATTGAGACGATAAAATCAAGTAGGCAGATTGCATGAATGCAAAGAAAAAGATCCGGCGGTGGCAGCTGCGAATATTCCAGTGTATGCGTTTTCCACCACTATTGTGCAGCAATTTACCGCTGATCAGCCACTTTTTTGACATAAGATTAGTATGTATGAAAATTTACGTATTATTTAAGAATTTGCCCTTTCGTTTTTTTCTAACTTGTGTTATAATCATACGGCTAAAGCTATGAGCATTTGGCAGAATAACTGTGGATATGACCCGGGCGGCATTTTTTTGCCGCCGTGCATGGAGGTTTTGATATGGAATATGAACACGATGATGTGCGAAAGGTGACCAGACAGTCCTGGAAAATGCCAAGAGGCTTGGCATTTTGCAAGGGAGCTTGGACGGGGATCTATTCCGTTTTGAAAATTATAGCTGCGGCCGTTGTGACAGTTTTGCTGATCTGCGCTGTGTGCGCTTTTGCTTTTGTCGGCATTTTGGCGGATTATCTGGAAAGCGATATCCTGCCGAACGCTGAAGAAAAACTGGACGGCTACGACCAGACTGGCAATTCTGTGATGTACTACGTGGACGCAGATGGAAAGATCCAGGTGCTTCAGCGGCTCCATGCCGATACGGACAATGATTGGGCAACCTACGATGAGATCCCCCAGGCGCTGATCTATGCGGCTGTGGCCATCGAGGATCACCGGTTCTTTGAACATCAAGGCGTGGACTGGATCCCCACGGTGAAGGCCTGTATCAATATGTTTGTGGGCTCCAAGAGCGAATTCGGCGGTTCCTCTATTACCCAGCAGCTGATCAAAAACCTGCGGCTGGAGCACGATGTCAGCGCCGATGACGTGACGGTGCAGCGAAAGGTTTTGGAGATCTTCCGGGCCACGGAGTTTGAAAAACGGTACGACAAAAAGGTCGTGCTTGAGTGGTACTTGAATAAGATCTACCTGGGCGAGCGCTGCCAGGGCGTGAAGGCTGCCGCAGCTGAATATTTCGGCAAGGAGCTGGAGGATCTGAATGTGGCTGAGTGTGCGGCACTGATCAGTATCACCAATAACCCCTCGCTGTTTAATCCCTACCGTACAGGCTTGGACAATTATAAGGGGGAGCAGCTCACCGGTATGGAGCGGAACAAGCGCCGTCGGGAAGATACCATCTACATGATGCACGAGTACGGCTGGCTGACGGACGAAGAATATGAGCAGGCTAAGCTGGACAGCGAAAATATGACCTTGAAGCGGGGCATTGATGAAGCGGATAAGTACGCCGACTGTTCCAATGCGGATTGCGGCTACCATGGTAAGGTGGGCACCTTTACGATCACCAGCGATGGGAAGCACCTGTGTCCCCAGTGTGGCGCTTCTGTAGAAGTTGGAGCAGATGCGTCCCAGGAGGTGTACGCCTGGTTTGTGGATGTGGTGCTGGAGGAAGTGGCGCAGGCTTTGTGCGAACGCAACGGCGTTGACTGGGACTCAGCTGCCAGCGATACAAAAGACGACTACAAGCGCCTTGTCTGCCAGGGTGGTTATCATATTTATACCACGCTGGATATGACGGTGCAGAATCAGTTGGATAAGATCTACACGGATCTGAGCAATATTCCGAATACGAACAGCAGTCAGCAGCTGGATTCAGGCATGGTGATCATTGATAACGAGTCTGGCGACATCGTGGCTATTTGCGGCGGCGTGGGCGAAAAGACCGTGCATGACGCTTACAGCACCGCAACGGACGCAAAGCTCCAGCCCGGTTCTTCCATCAAGCCGCTGACGGTGTATGCCCCGGCCTTTGAACTGGGTGTCATCACCCCGGCAACGGTTGTCAATGATATGCCCCTTTATTACAACGATTCTACCCCGTTCCCCAGAAATGACGACCGGGTGTACCGTTACAGCTATACCATTTTCCAGGGCTTGACCAAATCCGTCAACGCTGTGGCGGTGAATACGCTGGATATCATGGGCCTGGAATATAGCTTTAACTTTGCAAAGGATAAGTTCCAGCTTTCTCATCTTGTCAAGTCCTATACGAATTCTGCCGGCAAGGTATTTACGGACGTGGCCTGGGCACCGCTGGGCATGGGCGCACCTACCGTTGGTGTGACGGTGCGTCAGATGAGCAATGCCTTTGCGACCTTTGCCAACAATGGTATCTACCGCAATGCCCGGACCTATACCCTGGTCTATGACAGCAACGGCGAGCTGGTGATCAACAATGAGCAGACTTCCAGCCAGATCCTCAGCCAGAAGACCACGGACTATGTCAACTACTGCCTGCGTAATGCCGTCCGCTACGGTACCGGTGGCAATGCCTATATCAGCGAGAATGTGGTGGTCCACGGTAAGACTGGTACCACTTCCAGCAATAAGGACCGTTGGTTCTGCGGCTATACCCAGTATTACACGGCGGCAGTTTGGTGCGGCTATAAGGACACACCCGAAGCCATTACGGGTCTAAATCCCAGCGGCAACCCGGCGGCCCGCCTGTGGAAGATGGTCATGGAGCCCCTGCACAAGGGCAAGACTGCCAAGGGCCTTTGCGATACTTCGAATATGGTGGATGTGACGGTG
This sequence comes from uncultured Oscillospiraceae bacterium, assembly GCA_964528715.1. Classification (GTDB taxonomy): domain Bacteria; phylum Bacillota; class Clostridia; order Oscillospirales; family Oscillospiraceae; genus Faecousia. The sequence continues at coordinate 7,069 of CAZGTR010000020.1, forward strand.
TGTCTGGATTGTGGCAAGCTGGCGACCAGCGCCTGTGAAAAGGATATCCGCACCCATCTGTACGGCACCAGCCGGGTGGCTACGGCTAAGGTCTATCCCGAGGATGTGCCCAGCGAATACTGCGACTGCCATGTTCTGGTGGATTATTGCAGTACCTGTGACGGCGTTGCCAACGCTGGCTGCACCGGTACCATCAGAGTCGCTCTGGTCAAGCGTACCCAGGCGGAAGTGACGGAGCTGAAGGAGGCCATCGGCAAGGGTCTGGCCAGCGAATACTATGACGAGCGGCATATTTACCTGGTGGACGATAACGGCAATGATCAAGCGTTCCACGGCTATAATAATGATAAGAATATTGGTATGAATAAGCCGTATTTGGTGTGTAGCAAACACAAATTCAGCGGCATTATCGACTATTTACAAGATGTAGAGGAAGAGGAGTGACGATATGATCTGGCTATCCGATGAATGGAAAGAATATGAAGTGCTGGATACTTCCGATGGCGAACGGTTGGAGCGTTGGGGCAAATATACCCTGGTGCGCCCCGATCCGCAGGTGATCTGGAACACCCCTAAGACCCATCCTGGCTGGAAAAAATACGATGCCAGGTATCTGCGATCCAATACCGGCGGCGGTCACTGGTCTGACCACCACCTGCCGGAACGCTGGCAGATCCACTATAAGGATTTTCTGACCTTTAATGTCAAGCCCATGAACTTCAAGCACACCGGTGTGTTCCCGGAGCAGGCTGCAAACTGGGATTTTATCCGGGAAAAATGCGCCAATGCAGGAAGACCTGTGCGGGTGCTGAACTTGTTTGCCTATTCTGGCGGTGCAACTCTGGCTGCTGCTGCCGGTGGTGCTGAAGTGTACCATGTGGATGCGTCCAAAGGCATGGTGTCCTGGGCAAAGGAAAACGCACAGGCTTCCGGTCTAGCGGACCGGCCCATCCACTGGATCGTGGACGACTGTGCCAAGTTCATCCAGCGGGAGATCCGCCGTGGACGTCGGTATGACGGTATCATCATGGATCCTCCCAGCTATGGTCGTGGTCCCAGTGGCGAGATCTGGAAGATGGAGACCAGCTTTTATCCGTTCCTGCTGGAGACGGCGAAGCTGTTGACTGACGATCCACTGTTTGTGATCATCAACTCCTACACCACGGGTCTGGCACCTTCTGCGGTGGGCTATGCGGCGGATGTGGTGTTCGGAGAAAAGCACGGCGGCAAGACCCAGGTGGGCGAATTGGGCCTGCCAGTAAAGTCCACGGGCATGATGTTGCCCTGTGGCTCCACCGGACGGTGGACACCCTGAGGGAGGGCGATATTTTGAACACTGCGATCAATGTAGAACATCTTTCGTATACTTATCCGGGCGTGGACAACACGCCCGGCGTCGCCGTATTTAGCGACTTGAATTTACAGGTGGAGGAGGGCAGCTTCGTGGCCATTTTGGGTGGCAACGGCTGCGGAAAATCCACCCTGGCAAAGCATTTCAATTCCATTTTGCTTCCCTGCGGTGGTAAAGTCCACGTGTTCGGCATGGATACCATGGATGAGGAAAAGCTTTTGACCATCCGCAAGACCACGGGCATGGTGTTCCAGAACCCGGATAATCAGATCGTTTCCAATGTGGTGGAAGAAGATGTGGCATTTGGCCCGGAAAATTTGGGCATTTCCAGCGCTGAGATCCGCAGACGGGTGGATAATGCCCTAAAGCAGGTGGGAATGTACGAATACCGGGAGCACGCCCCGCATCTGCTTTCCGGTGGACAAAAGCAGCGGATCGCCATTGCGGGTATCATTGCCATGGAGCCCAAATGTATTGTCCTGGATGAGCCTACTGCCATGCTGGATCCAAGAGGCCGTCGGGAGGTCATGGAGACCATTGAACGGTTGAACCGGGAAAAAGGGATCACGGTGATCCTGATCACCCACCACATGGATGAGGCCGCACAGGCTCAGCGTGTGGTGGTAATGGATAAGGGCAGCGTGGTGGCAGATGGAACGCCCCAAAACGTGTTTACACAGGTGGAACTGCTCCATGGCATTGGCCTGGCGGCACCGGAACCGGTGGAGCTGTGTTGGGCTCTCAATAAAGAAGGCTTCCAGCTACCGTTGGATCGCTTGACCCCAGAAGAATGTGCGCAGACACTTTTTGAAACGTGGAAGGTTTGACGCACCGGAGGTAGAAAAACTTGAAACCGATTTTAGAAATACAAGATCTGACCCATATTTACAGCGCCGGGACGCCCTTTGAGCACCGGGCGCTGGATCACGTGTCTTTTTCTGTGCAACCGGGTGAATTCATCGGCATCATCGGGCATACCGGATCCGGTAAGTCCACCTTGATGCAGCACATGAATGGTCTGCTGAAGCCCACTTCCGGCAAGATCTTGCTGGATGGAACGGATATCTGGCAGGATAAGGCCACCACCCGGCAGGCTCGTTTCCGGGTGGGACTGGTGTTCCAATATCCGGAGTATCAGCTGTTTGAGGAGACGGTCTATAAAGATATCGCCTTTGGCCCAAAGAACATGGGCCTTTCCAAAGAGGAGATCGATCGCCGCGTGCGTAGTGCCGCCCGGGTGGTGGATTTGACTGACCGGCAATTGGAGGTATCCCCCTTTGATCTGTCTGGTGGGACAGAAACGCCGGGTGGCCATTGCAGGCGTCATCGCCATGGATCCGGAGGTTTTGATCCTGGATGAGCCGACAGCCGGACTGGACCCCGAGGGACGGGAGGAGATCCTAAAAAATATCCAGGATTACCGCCGGGAGAAAAACGCCACCATCATGATGGTCAGCCATTCCATGAACGATGTAGCCCGACTGACGGATCGGCTGCTGGTGATGAACGGTGCCCACCTTGCTATGGATGGCACCCCTGGAGAGGTATTCACCCATGCCCGGGAGCTGGTGGAAATGGGTCTGGATATCCCGGATGTGACCCGGGTGTTCCTGCGATTGCAGGAAATGGGCATGGATGTGCCGACGGTTTATACCGTCGAGCAGGCTGTGGAAGCGCTCAAGAAACGCAATGGGGGGCGACACAATGCTTAAAGATATTACCCTGGGCCAATATTTCCCGGGAAATTCCCCGGTGCACCGGCTGGACCCCAGAACAAAGCTGATCATGCTGGTGGTGTATATTGTGGCGCTGTTCACAGCGGGCGGCATTGTTTCCTACTGCTTGATGTTGGCGTTTTTGCTTACCAGTATCGCCCTGTCCGGGATCCCGGTGAAGTCTTTTATCCGTGGCTTGAAGCCGCTGATATTCATTTTGGTTTTTACGGGCGTTCTGAATCTGTTCTTTACCCAGGACGGCAATGTGCTGGTATCTGTTTGGGTCATTACCATTACGGATGCCGGTGTGGTCCGGGCGATCATGATGCTAGCAAGGATCCTAATGCTGGTCACGGGCACCTTCCTGCTGACCTATACCACATCTCCCATTGCGCTGACAGATGGTTTGGAGTCTCTCCTTGGCCCGCTGAAGAAGATCAAAGTGCCCGTGCATGAGCTTTCCATGATGATGTGCATTGCGCTGCGGTTCATCCCCACACTCATTGAGGAAACGGATAAGATCATGTCTGCTCAGAAAGCCAGAGGTGCTGACTTCGAGACCGGTAAGCTCATGGAGCGGGTGAAAGCCCTGGTGCCCATTCTGGTGCCGCTGTTTATCAGTGCCTTCCGCCGGGCGGACGAGCTGGCGACAGCCATGGAGTGCCGCTGCTATCACGGCGGCGAGGGCCGGACGAAAATGAAACTGCTGCGCTACAAGCGGCTGGATCTTCAAACCTTTGCAGTGGGTGCGGTGCTGCTGATCGCGGTGTTCCTGCTGACCCATCTGGGATTGTGAGGCTGCCATGCGCAATATTGCTGTTTTTATCCGATACCTGGGCACGGCCTATCACGGCTGGCAGATCCAGAAAAATCTCTCCACCGTGCAGGAGACCATGGAAAAGGCCATTGCCATGCTCACGGGCACCCGGGTCCATGTCACCGGCTGCGGAAGAACGGACGCTGGTGTCCATGCCCGGTGCTATGTGGCGAATTTCCGCACCGACTCCACCATTCCCGTGGAGCGGTTGCCCTATGCTCTGAATACTCACTTGCCGGAGGATATCGTGGTGACCAAGGCCTTTGAAGTCCATGAGAATTTCAATGCCATCGGCTCCTGTGCCCGAAAGGAATATACTTATCTGATCTACAATTCCCGGGTGAAAGATCCTTTTTATGTGAACAGAGCTTGGTTTTATCCCAAACATCTGGATGAAAAGGTAATGCAGGCGGCGGCGGACCAGTTTGTGGGTACCCATGATTTTGCCGCCGTCCGGAGCGTTGGCACGGATGTAAAGTCCACCGTGCGTACCGTATATTATTATAAGGTGGAACGCCACGGGGATCTGATCGCCCTGCGGGTGTGTGCCAACGGCTTTTTGTACAACATGGCCCGGGCCATGGCCGGTACGGTGGTCTATGCCGCTGAAGGGAAGATCAAGCCGGAGGACATTGGCAGGATCCTGGAAGAGGGGAACCGCACGGCGGCCGGCCCCACGGTCCCGGCCGGTGGCCTTTATATGACCCACCTGTGGTATGACGACGGCGTGGAAAAATTTGAATGTGCCGCCCCGGAAATTATTTAAGGAATGTTTCATCTTTCTGACGGGAAGTGTGTTATACTTCCCAAAAAGGAGTGAGTGTATATGCAACCGAAGCTGTGTACCAAATGTAAGAAAAATATCGCCGTGGTATTCATCACCAAGATGGAAAACGGCGTGACCATGAATGAAGGCTACTGCCTGAAATGCGCCCGGAGTCTGGGTATTCCCCAAATCGAAGAGGCTGTGAAGCAGATGGGCTTCTCTGAGGAAGATCTGGATAGCTTGAGCGACGAAATGAGCAGTATGTTCGGTCAGATCGACCAGGGAGACGGAGAGGATGACGATATGGACAGCCGTACCGCCACCTTCCCCATGCTCAACCAGCTCTTTGGAGGTGCTGGTCCTATGTCCGGCGGGGAGGAGCACCATGTTGCTCCCCGGAAAGAGTCGGAAAATGAAAAGTCCGGGGAAGATGCCCCGAAGAAAAAGTCCAAAAAGCACAAATTTCTGGACAGCTACTGCATGAACCTGACCGGTCGTGCCCGTGAGGGCAAGCTGGATGCGGTCATCGGCAGAGATGTGGAGACGGAGCGGGTCATTCAGATCCTGAACCGCCGCCAGAAGAACAA
>CAZGTR010000021.1:0-11973 GCA_964528715.1 uncultured Oscillospiraceae bacterium
TCAAAGCAATCACCTCGTTAAATTCAAGTTTTTCTCGCTCTTTCGCTGAATAAAGCATATCAGAAAAATGTGAAAAAATCTACCATCTGCACAAAAAACGCCCGAACATTTTCGTCCGGGCGTTCTCGGCATCAATCATAAATCAGTTCAAACTTCACGATAGCTTCCGCCTGTGCCTTGCAAGCGTTCATCTGCCGTACCCATTCCGGCTGGGCTTCACTTGCCATGTTTGACACTTCTGTTTTATGAACCTCGCCACATTCCGCAGTGGGCTTTCTTTCCTCTCCCCCGCTCCGGGGGTATGTGCATCAGCGCAGCGCAGCGCCGTCGTGGAAGGCGTTGCCGACCTTTTCCCCCAGGACGTAGTAGGCGTGGTTCATGCCGTCGTAGGTGATGGGGCGAAGCTTCATTGGGTCGATCTTACCGTCGGTGAGGACGCTTTCCTCGGCGCAGACATTGACGATCTCGCCCACCATGCGGCAGGTCTCCGGGTCGTAGCTGATGAGGCGGCACTCCACGGCCATGGGCAGCTCCTCGATCAGGGGCGCGTCCACAAACTCGCTCTTCACCGTATGCAGCCCGGCTTTCTCCAGCTTATCCGGAACCTTGTTGCCGGAGTCGATTCCCACATAGTCGCAGGGGACGACGGTATCCGCCGTCGCCATGCTGACTGTAAAGGCCTTTCTGGCGAGAATGTTTTTCACGGTCTTATGCTCGGCGCTGAGGCACAGGGAGAGCTCATTGGCCTCGCTGATGCCGCCCCAGGCGGCGTTCATCGCGTCAGGCACCCCGGCCTCGTCGTAGGAGCCGATGATGAAGACCGGCTGGGGATATAAAATCGGCTTTGCTCCAAAATTCTTTCGCATCATTTTACCTCCTCAGGGCTTGATAACATCCCAGTTCTGAACAAAATACTCAATGCCGGAGTAGAGCGTCGTGACGACGATCACGCCGGTGACGACCCAGTCCAGCCACACCAGCGGCAGCGCCATCATGACGCACAGGCCGACCATGGTGGAGAAGGTCTTGACCTTGCCGCTGAAGCCCGCGGCAAGCACCTTGCCGGAGGAGGCGGCGACCATCCGCAAGCCGGATACGGCGAACTCCCGCGCCAAAACCACCATGACCGCCCAGGAGGGCATCCGTCCCCACTGGACAAAAATCAGCATAGCGGCCAGAACCAGCAGCTTGTCCGCCAGAGGATCCAGGAATTTGCCGAAATCGCTGACCTGGTTATAGTGCCGGGCGATGTAGCCATCCACAAAGTCCGTCAGGCTGGCAACGGCAAAGATCGCCAGCGCCGCCCAGTTATAGCCCAGAAGCAGCACAAGCATGAAAACGGGAATCAGAGCCACGCGGGCCAGGGTGATCTTACTGGCAGTGGTCATACGTCATCCTCCTCCAATTCTCCCACCAGCTCACCGTCGTAGGCGCCGGTGATGGTGATATTGACAAATTCGCCGACCTTGACGGTTCGGTCGGCATAGAACCAGACCTTACCGTCGATATCCGGGCTGTCGCCGTAGGAGCGGCCGAACCAGGCTTCCTCATCGGGCTCGTAGCCCTCGCAGAGAACCTCCATGGTGCTGCCGATCAGGCTTTCGTTGTATTCGTCCATGATTCGGGACTGGAGCTCCGCGATCTGCTCGGCGCGCTTCTGGGCGACCTCCTGCGGCGGGTACTCCATGGTCGCGGCCAGCGTCCCCTCCTGCGGCGAGAAGACGAAGGCACCCACGCGCTCCAGCTTGATCTCCCGCAGGAACTGGCACAGCTCCTCGAACTCCGCCTCTCCCTCGCCGGGCAGGCCGGTGATGAGGCTCGTGCGCAGAACCACGCCGGGAATGCGCGCGCGGAGCTTATGGAACATATCGATGAGGAAGTCCTTGTCGCCCCGGCGGTTCATCTTTTTCAGGATTTCATTGTTGATATGCTGGATGGGCAGATCAATGTACTTGACAATCTTGGGCTCCTCGGCGATGACGTCGATCATCTCGTCGGTCAGAACCTCCGGATAGAGGTAGTGGAGCCGCACCCAGTGGATGCCGTCGATTTTGCACAGCTCCCGCATGAGCCTGGGAAGCAGCAGCTCGTGGCCGGGAAGATCGATGCCGTAGCGGGTGATATCCTGCGCCACAACGATGATCTCCTTCACGCCATCCTGCGCCAGCCGTCTGGCCTCGTAGAGCACGTCGTCCAGCTCCCGGCTGCGGTAGCGGCCGCGCAGCTGGGGAATGATGCAGTAGGAGCAGTGGTTATCGCAGCCCTCGGCAATTTTCAGGTAGGCGTAGTGCTCCGGGGTGGTCAGGATGCGGTCGGTCTCGTCGATGTCGGCATCGATATCGTCAAACTGCGCCACACGGCGACCCGCCAGAACCTTTTTGACGGCGGCCACGATATCATAGTAGCTGCCGGTTCCCAGAATGCCGTCCACCTCGGGCATTTCCTCCAGAATTTCCTCCTGATAGCGCTGCGCCAGGCAGCCGGTAACGAGGATTTTCCCCAGGCGCCCCTCCTCCTTCAGCTGGCCGAGCGCCAGAATGTTGTCGATGGCCTCCTGCTTGGCGCTGTCGATGAAGCCGCAGGTATTGACAATGGCCAGGTCGCAGTCCTCCGGCCCTGCAGAGATCTCAAACCCGGCCTGCCGCAGCAGAAAGAGCATCTGCTCGGCGTTGACCTGATTTTTCGCACAGCCCAGAGAGACCATGCCGATGCGTTCACTCATAATCTTCCTCCAAATCCAGGCTGTCCGAATACCGCCGGAGTCCGGCCCGGATATCGGACCAGCTGTGCCCCCGGCGCAGCAGCGCGTCGATGGTTCGTTTCAGTTCCTTTTGCTCCGGCTCCCGTCCCCGCAGACGCTGGGCGAGAAAGCGATCCACGGCGTCCTCCATGTCCGGCACCTGCGCCAGCGCGTCCTCCCAAAGCTCCGAGGGAATGCGCTTTTCATAGAGAATTTGCCTGATTCGCGCCTTTCCGTAGCCCTTTTGCACGGCAGAGCGGACAAGCTGCTCCGCCGTTTTGCTGTCGTCAAGCAGGTTCAGCTCCGTCAGCCACGCAACCGCCGCCTGCGCATCCTGGGGGGTCTCCCCCTTCTGGGTCAGGCGGTGCTCCAGCTCCCGGCGGGAGACTCCGGCTGCCGAGACGATCCGCACGGCGCGGTTCTTCGCCGAGGCAAGCGAGGCCGCCTCACGCAGCCGGGTCATGGCCGCGTCGTCCAGCTCCATCCCGGCGTACAGCCCCTGCTCCGCAGCCACGTAGTCCTGCGTTTTCAGCACCGAGCCGTCGGAGAAATGCAGCTTCAGCCAATGCTCCTGCCGGGGCAGCGGCTCAAGGCGGTCAAGCCTCATCGTTGAAATCTTCCGCGTCTATGGTGACGGCCTTGGACGCGGCCTTGGCGGCCATAGCGCCCCTGGGCTTGCCGCCGGTGAGCTTATAGAGGTTCTCGCGCACCTGCGCCTCCACCTGGTCGGCGATCTCGGGATTGCCCATCAGATAGGCCTTGACGCTGTCGCGCCCCTGACCGATGCGCTCGTCGCCCATGGAGAACCAGCTGCCGGACTTCTGGATGATATCCAGCTGCACCGCGAGATCCACGAGCTCGCCCCACTTGGAAATGCCCTCGCCGTACATGATATCGAAGACGGCCTCCTTGAAGGGGGGCGCGACCTTATTCTTGACGATCTTGGCGCGGGTGCGGTTGCCGATGACCTCGGTGCCGTTCTTGATGGCCTCGACGCGGCGGATGTCGATGCGCACGGACGCATAGAACTTCAGGGCGTTGCCGCCGGTGGTGGTCTCGGGGTTGCCGTACATAACGCCGATCTTCATACGCAGCTGGTTGATAAAGATGACGATGCAGTTGGTCTTGGCGATGTTGCCGGCCAGCTTGCGCAGCGCCTGCGACATGAGACGAGCCTGTAAGCCCACGAAGGTGTCGCCCATCTCGCCCTCGATCTCGGCACGGGGGGTCAGCGCCGCCACGGAGTCCACGACGACCACGTCCACTGCGCCGGAGCGCACGAGCGCCTCGGTGATCTCCAGCGCCTGCTCGCCGGTATCCGGCTGGGAGACCAGCAGATTGTCGATATCCACGCCCAATGCAGCGGCATACACAGGATCCAATGCGTGCTCCGCATCCACGAAGGCCACCTCGCCGCCCTTTTTCTGGGCTTCTGCCAGAATATGCAGGGCCAGGGTGGTCTTACCGGAGGACTCAGGGCCATAGATCTCGATGATACGGCCCTTGGGCACACCGCCAATACCCAGCGCTGCATCCAGCGCCAGAGAGCCGGTGGGGATGGCATCCACATTCATCTCCGGGCGGTCGCCCAGACGCATGACCGTGCCCTTGCCAAAGTTCTTGTCGATCTGGCTCAAGGCCGTCTGCAATGCCTTCTTCTTATCGGATGCTGGGGTAGGTGCTTCGTAAACTGTCTTTTTGGTAGCCATAGTCAATCTTCCTTCCTGCCGAACTGGGCAATGACCGCCCGTTCTCTGTCGTTATAATCTCTGGTGCGTTCCAGAATGGTATATCCGTTTTCTTCCAGAATGCGGCATACGCCGTCACCCTGTCCCATGCCAAACTCAAAGCACAGGTATCCACCGGGCTTCAGCGCCGCCCGGTAATTGTCCGCAATGGCCCGGTAGAAATCCAGACCATCCTCACCGCCGTAGAGGGCAAGATGGGGCTCGAATGCGTCCACAGAATGGGGCAATTCCTCCATTTCCTGGGCGGTGATATAGGGGGGATTGGATACGATCAAATCAAATTTACCCAAAAATGCCGAGGGCTTTCCCAAAGCGTCTGCCTGGACCGCTGTGACACGTCCGGACAGATGGTTGCGGGTGATGTTTTTCTTTGCAACCGCCAACGCTTCCCGGGAAATATCCGCCAATGTCACTCTTGCGTCCTTGACCCGGCTGGCGACCGCCAGACCAATGCAACCGGAACCGGTACACAGGTCCAAAATTCTCGGATCCTTGTCCAGAAACAGCCCCTTCTGAATGGCAAGGGCTGCCACGGCGCAGGTATCATCACGGGGGATCAGCACATTTTTATCCACATAGAGGCTCAAGCCGTAGAATTCCCACTCTCCCAAAATATAGGCAAGGGGCTCTCCAGCGATGGCGCGGGCCACCAGTGCCTCCAGTTCCGTACCGATGGTCTCAGAGGCGTAAAGGTCCCGATCCCGCAGGATCTCCTGTTGAGATTTACCGGACACGTGGCACAGCAGTTGCCGTGCCAGCATTCCCGCCATCTGAGGTTCCTCAGTGGCAAGTAACGCCTTCCGTGCTTCCAAATAGAGTTGTGCGTAGGTTTTTACCAACGGTCTGCCCCCTCTTCTTCCGGCAGCACCGCCTGAACGGCGGCAATGCCCACCTCGATCATGGAGTCATCCGGCTCATTGGTGGTGAATCGCTGCATAGCCATGCCGGGAGCTGCCAGAATCCGGGTAAACCAGTTGTCGTGACGGCCCACCCAGCGGTTGATCTCATAGGTAATGGCCACGACCAACGGCAGCAGCAGGAGCTTAAAACAGATCATCAAGATCTTATACTGGAAACTGCCACGCATGGCTTCCAGTGCAGGAACTGCGGACAGCAAAATGGTCGAAGCAATGGAAAAAATCAAAATAGATATGACCATCACCACCAGCAGGAAGCTGGTACCACAGCGAGGATGGAGTCTTGTCTGCTTGCGGACATTCTCCACCGTCAAAGGCAGGCCCGCTTCATAGCAGCGGATGGTCTTATGCTCCGCACCGTGGTAGGAGAAGACCCGTTTCATTTCATTCATTTGGGAAACCGCCAGCATATATCCCAGGAAAATAATGATCCGGACCAAACCCTCCAGCAAATTCAGCACCAAGGTGCTGTCGATCCACCGGTCAAAAAAGCTGCCGATGACCATGGGGAGCAGGAAAAACAGCAATACCGACAGGCCAAGGCCCATACATACCGCCGTTCCGATGATGACCTTCTGGAATGCCTCGTTTCCCAGCTTCTTTTCCAGCCATTGGTCGAATTTGGACGGCTCCTCCACCGCACCCTCCTCCGGGGACAGGTCTGCCGAGCGCATCAGCGCCTTGACACCGGTCACCTGGGAGTCAAAGAAATTCACCACGCCGCGAATCAGGGGCCAGGTGGCAAAAGAGCCCTTGGGTCGGATCTTCCGGGGCTTTACCTCGATCTGGATCTGACCGTTGGTCCGCACCGCCACGGCGTCCTTTTCCGGGCCACGCATCATGATACCTTCGATCAATGCCTGACCGCCGATACTTGTCTTAAATTTCTCACAGCATTGCTGCGCTTCATTCTTCTTCATTTGAAACCTTCCTTATTGGGTAATGGGCAGACAGATCGTCACAAGGGTACCGCCGCCCGGCGCATTTTCCAGCGTCAGCGTTCCTCTGTGCATTTCCACGATCTCATCGCAAACAGCCAAACCAATACCAGTTCCCCTGGCCTTGGAGCTACCTTTGTAAAACCGTTTTTTGACCAGTGGGATCTCATCCTCCGGAATACCGGGGCCATAGTCCCGAATGCGCACCACGATCTGCTCCCCTTCTAAATTCATCGAAGCCTCGATACGCTTTCCCTCCCCGCCATGTTTGGAGGCATTGTCCAGAATGTTCAAAAACACCTGACGCAACCGCTCCGGGTCGCATGGAATCTCCGGGATATCGTCATCATTGTCCAAATACACCAGCTGGATACCGTCTTGGATCGAGCGGCTGGAATACATATAGACCGTATCTTCAAATTCTCCACGAATATCCGCTTCACGGATGTTCAGTGTCATGCGCCCGTCCTGGATACGTGTAAAGTCCAGCAGGTTCACCACCATCTCTGTTAAGCGCTTGGTCTCTTTGGAGATAATCTTCATACCCCGGACCGTCTGAGGATCCAGCTTATCTCCGGCAAGGATGGTCTCACTCCAACCTGCTATGGCAGTGAGTGGCGTACGCAGCTCATGGGACAGCGAGGAAATAAATTCCCGTTGGATCTTCTCATTCTGATTGATCTGTATGGACATTTCATTGATAGTCTGGGCAAGCTCTCCGATCTCGTCATCGTATTCCGTCTGGATCTGGATGCCATAGCTGCCGCTGGCGATCCGCTTCGCCTTGTCAATGATCTCGCCCATGGGGATCAGGATCGTGCGGATATAATAGTTGCTGCTAAACAGGACGATCCCAACAATAATCGCCATCGCAGCCAGCGCATAGCAAGCCACCTGCAAGATCTGCCCATTGATGATCTTGGTAGAAGTCACAAAACGCAGCACACCAATGACTTCCCCATTGCTATAAATCATTGGACTGGAGACCGCATAAATCCCCTCACCGGTATTAGGATCATGTCCAACAAATTTCGCAACGTTCTTGGTCTCAATTGCCTCCTGGATATCGCTGGTTTTTGGGGAACTGACCGGCCAATCACCATAGGAGGAAGCCACAATATTACCCAGTTTATCGATAAATTGCAGCTCCAGTCGGTCCTTATCTTCGAAGGACTTTGCGTAGGAAACGCAAGAGCTGTAATAGTCGTTATAGCTCTGGTTCATGTACTCCGCCAAGAAATCCGACGTTGCTTTTGCTCGATAGCGCATATCTGATCCCATTGTGGAGTAATAGTAAGCCGCAAAGGCCATTGTGATCAGCAGCACACAAACCAGTCCCAGGATGCACAGCACACCGACCGAATTAAACAGCCAGCGTTTGCGCAGTCCTTTCATTCTTTTCATGGCTTCTCATCACCCTTCCGTTGTTACGCACCCCATTTGTAGCCGTATCCCCACACCGTTGTGATGTAGGCCGGATTGGTGGCGTCATCTTCGATTTTGATCCGAAGGCGTCGGATGTTCACATCCACGATCTTCAGTTCCCCTTCGTACTCTCTGCCCCAAACAGAATTCAGAATATCCTCACGGGACAGCGCCTTGCCGGGATTTTGCATAAACAGCTTGACGATGGCATACTCCACCTGGGTCAAGCGGATCCGGCTTCCATTCTTCTCCAGGGTGTGATTTCGAATGTTCATCACAAAGGGGCCCTGGGTCAAGATCTCGCTGTTGGCCGTATCGTCACCGCCCATGCGGCGGAACAGTGCGTCGATCCGGGCGGTAAGCTCCGCAGGAGAAAACGGCTTTGTCACATAGTCGTCTGCGCCGGTCATCAAGCCTGTCACTTTGTCCATTTCCTGCGTCCGGGCGGTAAGCATGATCACGCCCATGCGCTTGTTATTTGCCCGAATACGGCGGCAGACCTCAAAGCCGTCGATATCCGGCAGCATAACATCCAGGATCGCAACACCAATATCCGGGTTTCGTTGCAGCCGGTTCAGCGCCTCCTGCCCCGTACCGGCCTCGATCACCTGGTAACCAGCTCGCTGCAAATTGATCACAACAAAGCTGCGGATATTCAGTTCATCTTCCAGAATCAAAACTTTCTTCATGCCGTTCTCCCCTTATGTTTCTCCATTGTTCCAGTTTTTCTGGATCAAATGGAATTGCTGTACCAACGATTCTTTTGTCATATTATAGTCTGCTGAAGCCACTTCCAAATGGGCAGCATAAACGGTGGATTCCGTGTTATACAACACAAACCGATTGTCCCGCAAGGCCATCTCCTCCCGTTGCTGTCCGGTAAAAGCGTAAATGGTCAGCACCTTTATCTCACGCTCGTCCTCCACAACGGAAAACTCATAGCTGTTGCCCAGCTGTGTCACTTGCAACTGTTCCACAGCCCAGGTATCGATATCCAAATACCAACCGCCCACAAAATTATGGTAGGTATACATTTTTTCCACCGTTTCACCATCTGCGGTCATAGAAAACCAGCGGATCATATACTGGGAGTTTGCAGCGTTTTCTGTGTTCTGCCCCACACTGATCAGCTCCGGTAATTCCGGAACACCGTCGTTGTCGATATCATTGGCATACACATAGTAATTGCGCAGCGTATCTACACTGGTTCCGTGCTCCAGCGACAGTGAAATATTCTGGAACACCCCACCAACCTCCGCAAACACATCTGTGATGATGGCGCTGCCATTTACATCACTGGCCACATAGATCGCAGGCTCACCGCCTTGCAATGTACTGACCATGATCCGCTTGATATTCTCCGCGGGCTGGGACATATAGGCCTCATTATGCCGCTGCACACTGCCATTGGTCATGGAATAGAGCTCCGCCACACCATTACGCACAGCGTCATCTCCTGGACGCAGTACCAAAAGCTCATCCAGGTCGTTGCGTTCCAAATCGCAAACAACGATCTGGGAATAGCTGGTGCTCATCAGCTGTTCCATTCGCCCCCCGGCGAATGTATACACCGAAACAGAGCGCATCACCTGGTCACTGACCTGTCGGCCCACCACCAGTTCATATCCAGGCCGTCCATCGAACTGAATATACTGCACCTGCTCAAAGGCATTTCCATTGCTTTCGATGGTCGCTTTGAGAACATATTCATCATCTTCTTTATTGAAGATAAAGATTTTCAAGGGCTTTTCGTCATTTCCCTTGGCGAAAAGCAGGCATTCCTGATCTCCGTCTCCATCCAGGTCCATCATCTGTACCGTCTGGCAATGTTCACCGGAAATGGGTGCACAATAAGAGAGCCCCGTCATGGCTTTATTGACAACGGTCTGCAAATTCAAATAATCCTCTGACCGTTGAGGGATCTGGTACAGCTGCTCCATCGTCCGCATTGCACAGCCGGACAGCAGCAGCGCCGCCAGGATCATCATGCAAAAAAGTATTCCTTTGCGCTTCATGGCAGCGCCTCCTCTCGACAAAATATTATAGCACAGTTTTCACAACTTGCATAGCTATTTCAGCACCACATTCTCATCGCCCAGAACATTTTTTAGCTCATCCAGCATTCGACTGTCAAAAGATGCCGTGGTGCCCCGGCGGGTGCGGCTGTCCGCAAAGAACAGCACAACTGGCCACTGTCCCGGGAACATATTCAAAATAGCTCGAACCTTGCGATAGCGCTCATCCGATTCAGACTTCAGCTGCACGTACAGCTTCCCGCCATTGATCTGAGGCATTTTTCGCACCTGCTCCGCTGGCGCAGGCTCTGTCTGGGCCGGTCGGTCAGCAAAATCCGAAATAGGCCGTGCCCGGTTGATCACGATCTGGGGTTCCTTATCATCCCGAATGGAAAGCCTTCCCACGATCACCACAGGGGTATTCTCCCGCAGGTAGCCGCCGTACTGGCTCAGCACATTGGAAAAGGCCAGCATCTCGATGGAGGCGGTATCATCCTCTACTGTCACATAGGCCATCATGGAATTATTGCGGGTGGTTTTCATCTTCACCGTCTGGACGATGCCCGCCACACTGACGATACTATCGTCCTGATAGGGGCACTCCTCCCCCATCAGCGTGCCGATGGGCACCACATGGGTGCCTTTCAAGCAGGCCCGGTAATCATCCATTGGATGACCGGAGATATAAATACCCGTAGTCTCTTTCTCCATGGACATCAGATCCGCCCGGCTCATTTCCGGCAGTGACGGGATGGGGATGGCTGCCGCCTTGTCGTCCTCCTCCAGCATGGAAAACAGCCCTATCTGTCCCTCCAGATTTTTCTTCCGGGAGGAACTGACACTGTCCATCATGCTGTCGTACACCGCAAGCAGCTCACTGCGGTGGTAGCCGAAGCCGTCCATGGCACCACACTTGATAAAATTCTCCACCGCCCGCTTGTTCAGCTCGCCTTCACCCATGCGCTGGAGAAAATCTTCCAGAGACTTGAATGGTCCATCTGCATTGCGTTTTGCCACAATACTGCGGATAAGCCCACGGCCCACATTCTTCACCGCACCCATGCCAAAACGGATGCTGTCCCCCTCCACGGTAAAGTGGTCGTGAGAGTGGTTGATATCCGGGGGCAGCACCGGAATGTCCAGCTCCTTGCACTCAGCAATATAGCCGGAGATCTTGGTGGCAGAGTCCAGAACCGACGTCATCAGCGCCGCCATATACTGCCGGGGATAGTGGCATTTCAAGTACGCCGTCTGGTAGGCAACCACCGCATAGCACACGGCGTGGGCCTTGTTAAAGGCGTAGTTTGCAAAGTCAACGATCTCGTCATAGATGGACTGGGCCACCGCCTCGCTGACACCCCGGGCGATACAGCCGTCGATATTCTGCTCTTTATCACCATAAACGAAGGTCTTTCGCTCAGATTCAATGACCTTCATCTTCTTTTTGGAGATGGCACGACGGATGTTGTCCGCCTGTCCCATGGTATAGCCACCCAAACTCTGGAAAATAGCAATGACCTGCTCTTGATACACGATACAGCCGTAGGTGACCTTCAAGATCGGTTCCAGCAGAGGCGCTTTGTAGTGTACCTTTCGGGGATCCAGCTTATTGGCGATAAAGGTGGGGATGGAGTCCATGGGGCCAGGTCGATAGAGGGCCACGATAGCCGTGATATCCTCAATAGAGCTGGCTTTCATGTTCACGCACACGCCGGTCATACCAGCAGACTCCAGCTGGAACACGCCCTGGGTCTTGCCATCGGTGAGCATTTTAAAAGTCTGCGGGTCATCGTCCGGCACGTTATCCATGGAAAAATTCGGATCCAGGGTCTGGATCTGTTGTTCTGCGTCCCGGATCACCGTCAGGTTCCGCAGGCCCAGAAAGTCCATCTTCAACAGGCCCAGCTCCTCGATGGTGGTCATGGTATACTGGGTCACGATTGTGTCATCATTTTTAGAAAGGGGCACATAGGTATACACCGGATCTGCTGTAATCACCACACCTGCGGCGTGGGTGGAGGTGTTCCGGGGCATTCCCTCCAAGCTCATGGCGGTGTCGATGAGTGTCTTGACCCGCTCGTCGCCGTCGTACATTTCTTTCAGCTTGGGACTGACCTCCAGCGCCTCTTTTAGTGTGATATGCGGGGTACCAGGCACCAGCTTCGCCACCACATCCGTCTCGGCGTAGGT
>CAZGTR010000022.1:0-11677 GCA_964528715.1 uncultured Oscillospiraceae bacterium
CCCGTTACCTGCTGGTGAATGTCATTGCCCAGCGTGCAAGACAGATCGCTGATGAAGCGGAAGCATTGCAGGAAGAACTGCCTGAGAAGCCTGTTACCCTGGCAATCCGGGAAGTGGCTGACGGCAAGCTGGATGCAACCTTGAAGGAAGAATACGCAAACTGATCGAAGGAGGATGGGGCGATGATCGGAAAAATTGCTGTTTCGGCGGCAAATTTTGCCATCGATAAGCCTTACTCCTATCACATCCCGGACACGATGCAGCTGACCCCGGGGCAGCGGGTGACGGTCCCCTTCGGAAAGGGAAACCGCCGCTGCGAAGGGGTGGTGCTGTCCGTGGAGGATGGAAACAGCCAAGGACTCAAAAGCGTGGAGCAGGTGCTGGATGAAGTGAGCCTGCTTTCTCCCCGGATGCTGCGTCTGGCGGCGTTTTTACGGGAGCGCTATTTCTGCACCTTTTATGATGCGGTGCGGGCCATGCTCCCGGTGGGACTTTGGTTCAAAGAGAAAAATACCTTCCGCCTGACGGAGGATACTGCCTGGAAGGACAAGCCGCCCAGGCAGGAAGCGGCCCGGAAGCTCCTGCGCTTCCTGGAAGACGCAGGCGGACAGGCGGAAGAGGGCACACTGCGGGAATGGATGGGAGACGACGATGTTTTCCAGAAAGCAGCCCAGTATCTGCTGCGGAAGAAGTGGATCAGCGGAAGCGTGACACTTCTGCGCAAGACCGGCGATAAGACTGAAAAAATCGCTACACTTGCTTCCTCCAGTGAGGAAGCTATGGAATTTGCTTCCCATCGACCCAAATCCGCCGCCATGCAGCGCTCCGTATTGGAGCTGATGTGCAGCATCGGCAGCGTGTCGGTGAAAGAACTTTGCTACTATACCGGCGCTTCTCCAGAGACGGTAAAGCGTTTGGCGGTGCTGGGATATTTGACTTTGTCAGAAAAGACCGTGCTGCGGTGCCGGGATATCCGCCCTGCGATGCTGAACGGCCCGCTGGTGCTGAACCGGGAGCAGGAGCAGGCATTTTTGGGCCTGTGCGCCCAGATGGAACAGGAGAAACCGGGGGTCGCACTGCTGTACGGTGTCACCGGATCGGGAAAAACTTCTGTCTACATCAAGCTCATCGGTCAGTGCCTGGAACGGGGCAAAAGCGCACTGCTTTTGGTGCCGGAGATCGGCTTGACACCCCAGCTGCTGAGCCTGATGGCAGCGCATTTTGGAAACCGCATTGCTGTGCAGCACAGCAGCCTTTCCGCCGGAGAGCGGAATGACCAATGGAAACGCATCGCATCAGGAGAAGCCAGCGTGATCGTGGGCACACGCAGCGCCGTGTTCGCACCCAGTTCACAATTGGGGCTTATCATTATGGATGAGGAGCAGGAACACTCCTATCGATCCGAAAATTCCCCCCGGTACGCAGCCAAAGAGGTGGCGATCTGGCGGGGAGACCGGGAACGTGCGCTTGTGGTGCTGGGCTCTGCAACGCCCTCCATCGAGAGCATGTACCGGGCAAAAAATGGCGATTACCGGCTTTATACCCTGCATCAGCGGTATAATGGCCGTTCCCTTCCCACTGTCCAAATCGTGGACATGAAGGAAGAAGTAAAATATGGCAATGATCTGGCCTACAGCCTGCCGCTGCAGGAGGCTATCTGCCAGACCCGGGCGGCGGGAAAGCAGAGCATCCTGTTTCTTAACCGCCGGGGAAACAGCCGGGCACTGGTGTGCGTGGACTGCGGGAAAGCTCCCGAATGTCCCCGGTGCAGCGCAAGGCTGACTTACCACAGTGCCAATGAGCGCATCATGTGCCACTATTGCGGCTATTCCGTTCCGGTGCCGGAGCGGTGCCCGGAATGTGGCGGCCCGCTGAAGCGGGTGGGTGTGGGCACCCAAAAGGCCCAGCTGGAACTGGAAGGGCTGTACCCGGATATGGAAGTGGCCCGGATGGATGCGGACACCATCAATGCGTTGAACACCCACGAAAAAATTTTGGAGCATTTCAAAAATGACCATGTTCCGGTGCTCATTGGTACTCAGATGGTGGCAAAGGGTTTGAATTTGCCCGATGTGACGCTGGTGGGCGTGCTGGATGCGGACCGGGAGTTGTACTCCGGTTCCTACCGGGCAGCGGAAACGACATTTAATACGCTGACCCAGGTGGTAGGCCGTGCCGGACGGGGGGATGCTCCCGGAAAGGCGCTGATCCAGACCATGGTGCCGGAGCATCAGGTCATCCGATTGGCGGCAGAGCAGGATTATGACGGATTTTATGATCTGGAGATCCAGCTGCGGCAAATGCAGCAATGCCCGCCATTTGGAGATCTGGTGAGTATTACATTCCTGGGACAGGAGGAGGCAAGAGTGATTCATGGTGCGGCAAAGCTCCGGGAGAGCCTCAATGTCTGCCTTGCCCAGCCGGAATATGCCGGGGAAGTATGCCGCTGTCTGGGCCCGGCCCCGTGCCCGGTGCCGAAGATCAACTACAATTACCGTTACCGGCTGACCCTGCGTTGCCGGATGACAAAACAGCTGCGATCGCTGCTGGCGCATTTGCTGCGGCAGTTCATGCTGGATAAGCAAAATAGAGGCGTTGGCGCCTTTGTAGATGTCAACGGAAGCGACGAATAAGTGAGGAAGATAGATATGGGACTGCGTAAGATTTTGACAGATAAGGATCCTGCACTGCACAAGGTGTGCAAGCCGGTGGAAAAATTTGACGGCAAGCTGGCAAGATTGCTGGACGACATGGTGGAGACGCTGGTGGACTCCGGCGGCGTTGGCCTGGCGGCACCCCAGATCGGCATTTTGCGCCGAGTGGTGGTGGTGGATACCGGCGAGGGCATTTTGGAGCTGGTAAATCCGGAATTGCTGGAGACGGATGGCGAGCAGGAGGGCCCGGAGGGCTGCTTGAGCGTGCCCGGTCGTTACGGTTGGGTCAAGCGTCCCTACTATGCCAAGGTCCGGGCCCAGGATCGCCACGGGGAATTCTTTGAAGCGGAGGGCGAGGAGCTGATCGGACGCTGCTTCTGCCATGAGCTGGACCATCTGGACGGCATTCTCTACACCCAGGTGATGGATCGGTTCATGACTGAGGACGAGCTGGAAATGGAATGAGCCTGCAAAGGAGGAGCCATGAGAGTTGTATTTATGGGAACGCCGGATATTGCGGCGACCTGCCTAAAGCGCATTCTGGACGACGGGTTTGATGTGGTGGGTGTCTACACCCAGCCGGACCGGCCCAAGGGCCGGGGCATGAAGCTGGTGGCCTCTCCGGTGAAACAGCTTGCCCAGGAAAAGAATATCCCGGTGTTCCAGCCGGAGTCCTTCCGGGAGGAAGAGACGGTGGAGCAACTGCGTGATCTGAAGCCGGATGTATGCGCCGTGGTGGCATACGGACGGATCTTGCCCCAGAAGGTGCTGGATATCCCAACCAAGGGCTGTATCAATGTCCACGCCAGTATTCTGCCCCAGTACCGGGGCTCCGCTCCTTATCAATGGGCGGTGCTGGACGGTCAGAAAGAGACCGGTGTGAGCGTGCAGTTCATGTCCCGGGGTGTGGACGAGGGGGATGTTATCGATGTGGCAAAGACCCCCATCGGCCCGGAGGAGACCGCCGGAGAGCTGCTGGACAGACTGGCAGTTTTGGGCGCAGATATTTTGAACAAAACGCTGACTTCTTTTGAACACGGTACCGTGACCCGCACCCCGCAGGACCCGGCAAAGGCCACCTTTGCCCCCATGCTGGACAAGTCCATGTGCCCCATCGACTGGAGCAAAACTGCCCAGCAGGTCCATGATCAGGTCCGGGGACTGCATCCCTGGCCGGTGGCCACGGCCCAGATCGGGGGAACAAAATTCAAGATCCACGCCACCGCCGTGGTGGACGGAAGCGGCGCACCGGGGACCATCCTGGGCCTGACGAAACAGGGCCTGCGGATCGCCTGCGGAGACGGCGCCATCGAAATTCGCCAGCTGCAAGCCGAGGGCGGCAAGCGCATGGCGGCACCGGATTATTTTCGGGGACACCCATTGGAGGGATAAACAATGTCTGCAAGAAAAACAGCGCTGGATGCGCTCATTGCCTGCCGCAAGCGTGCGGCGTGGTCCAATGGCGTACTGAAGGATTATATCGCCCGGGATCGGCTGGATAAGCGGGACGCCGCATTGGCGACCCGGCTGTGCTACGGTGTGCTGCAGCACCGGGGAATGCTGGATTTCTTTTTGGCACAGTTACTCACCGGGAAAGTGAAAGATCTGCACCCGGTGGTGCGGGATATCCTGCATTTGGGACTTTATCAAATCTACGAGCTGGACAAGGTGCCGGACTCTGCTGCTGTGAATGAGTCGGTGGAGCTGGCGAAGAAATACTGCCGGACCCAGCGCTTTGCGCCGGGGCTGGTGAACGGTGTGCTTCGCAATGCCGTGCGCACCAAGGGAGAGCTGGAAGTGCCCACCACATTGGAGGATCGGTACAGCCATCCCCAGAAGCTCATTGATGCGCTTCAAGCGTATGTAGGCCCGGAACGGCTGGAGCCCATGCTCAGCGCAAACAATGACACCCCCCAGACGGTGGTGCAGGTGAACACCCTGCGCACGACCACCGCAGAATTGACGGAAAAACTGGCCCAGGAAGATGTGACGGCACTGCCCCATCCCTGGATGCCGGATTGCCTGATCTTGAGCAACACCGGAAGCATCGAAAAGTTGGATGCTTTCCGGGCGGGACTGTTTTATGTGCAGGATGCGGCAAGTAAGCTCAGCGTCCTGTGCGCCCGGATCCCCCAGGGGAATGCAGTACGGGTGCTGGATTGCTGCGCTGCCCCCGGCGGCAAGACCTTTGCTGCCGCCATCGCCATGGGCGACCATGGAAAGATCCGCTCCTGCGACATCCACCGGCACAAAACGACCCTGATCCAGAACGGCGCAGACCGTCTGGGCCTTCAGTCGATCTTGGTGCGGGAGCAGGATGCCACGGAAAATCATCCCACCTGGTTGCACAAAATGGATGTGGTGCTGGCGGATGTACCTTGCTCCGGCTACGGTATCATCCGTAAGAAGCCGGATATTCGCTACAAAGACCCGGATGATATGGCACGGTTGCCAGAGCTGCAACTGCGTATTTTGCACAAGCAGGCGGAATATGTCAAACCCGGCGGCGTGCTGATGTACTCCACCTGTACGCTGCTGCGCCGGGAAAATGAGGGCGTTGTGGAAAGCTTCCTGGCTTACCACAAGGATTTTTATCTGGAAAAGCTGGAGCTGCCGGCTGTATTCCCGGAAAATACCACGGGAATGCTGACGCTGGTGCCCGGTGAATATGACACCGATGGTTTCTTTATCGCTAGAATGCGGAGGAAAGTATGAACTTGAGATCCATGACCATTCCGGAGATTGGGGCGGTCTTGAAGGAAATGGACCAGCCGGTCTTTCGGGCAAAGCAGGTCTATGGATGGCTGCACAAGGGTGTGCGCAGCTACGATGAGATGACCAATCTGCCCCAGAGCTTGCGCACGGAGCTTCAGCAGCGCTATCCCATTTATGCACCGGAGGTGGTGCGTAAGCAGGAGTCTGCCCGAGACGGCACCATCAAATATCTGTGGCGTTTGGCGGATGGAAACTGCGTGGAGACGGTGCTCATGCGCTACAATTACGGCAATACCGTCTGCATCTCCACGGAAGTGGGATGCCCAATGGGCTGCGCCTTCTGCGCCTCCACATTGGGCGGTCTGGTGCGACGGCTGGAGCCGTACGAAATGCTCAATCAGGTGCTGTTTACCCAGATGGATTCCGGCCTGCCGGTGTCCCGGATCGTACTCATGGGCATTGGAGAGCCGCTGGATAATTTTGACAATGTGATGCGCTTTCTGGAGCTGGTGAACAGCCCGGAGGGGATGAACATCTCCATGCGCCACATCAGTCTGTCCACCTGCGGCCTGGTGCCGAAAATCGACGAGCTGGCAAAGCGGAAATTGCAGATCAGTCTGGCGATCTCTCTCCACGGTCCCAATAACGAGATCCGCAGCCGGATCATGCCGGTGAACAAGGCTTATCCCATTGAGGAGCTGATCGAAGCCTGCCGCCGCTACTATGCGGCAACCAGCCGACGGATCCATTTTGAATATGCCATGATCGATGGGGTCAACGATCGGGAGCAGGACGCAAAAGAGCTGATTTCCCGGATGAAAGGGCTTCCGGCCCATTTCAATCTGATCCCGCTGAATCATGTGGAAGAAAGCCCTTTGAAGCCCAGCAGCAAGGCGGCTGTGGCAAAATTCCAGAAAATGCTGGAAGATGGCGGTATTACCGCAACGGTCCGCAGAACATTGGGCGGCGATATTGACGCTTCCTGCGGACAGCTTCGGAGAAAATATACCAAGCAGCAGGAAAAAACGTGCCAATGATGGCACCTGGAGTATCCCGGAAGGAGTGAAGACTATGCAGTGGTGGGGGATCACGGATGCGGGCTGTGTTCGCACCCAGAACCAGGACACCTATCAAATAGAAGAACTTGACCGCAATACCCTTCTTTGTGTCGTTTGCGATGGTATGGGCGGCGCAAAGTCCGGTAATGTAGCCAGCACCCTGGCAGCGGATGTCTTTGTGCAGGAGGTCCGAAGAATATTTTCTTCCGGTATGAAGCAGGGACAGATCGACCAAATGCTCCAGGGTGCGGTGAAGCTGGCAAACTTTACGGTCTACGATCAAGCCCAGCAGGTTGAGGAGTTTTCCGGTATGGGCACCACCCTGGTGGCTGTGCTGATCCAGAATGAAGAAGTGACGGTTGTCAACGTAGGTGACAGTCGTGCTTATGGAATCAACAAAAATGGTATCCATCGGTTGACGGTGGATCACTCCCTGGTGGAGCTGATGGTGCAGCGTGGAGAGGTCACACCGGAGGAAGCGAAAACATACCCGGGAAAGAACTACATCACCCGAGCCATTGGCACGGAAGCCATTGTGGAGTGTGACCTGTTCCACATGGATGCTCAAAAAGGGGATTGCCTGGTGCTCTGTTCGGATGGCCTGTCCAACATGATCGACGACCAGGAGATCTTGTTTGAGGTCGTACACGGTGTGAAGAAACAATTTTGCTGCCAGCGTCTGCTGGAGATCGCCAAGAGTCGTGGCGCGCCGGATAATGTCACTGGTGTGCTGATTCAGATCTGAGTGGGCGAGAGGAGATATTTTTATGGATATGGATAGATATATAGGTCGGTTGCTAGATAACCGATATGAAATATTAGAGGTCATTGGGACCGGTGGTATGGCGGTGGTGTACAAGGCCCGCTGCCATCGGCTGAACCGACTGGTGGCCATCAAGATCCTGCGGGCGGAATACACCCAGGATGAGGAGTTCCGCCGCCGCTTCCATGCAGAAAGTCAGGCCGTTGCCATGCTGAGCCATCCCAACATCGTTTCTGTTTACGATGTTTCTACCAGCAATGACGCAGATTACATTGTCATGGAGCTGATCGACGGCATCACGCTGAAGCAGTATATGGAAAAGAAGGGCGTGCTCAACTGGAAAGAGACGCTGCACTTTGCCATCCAGATCGGCAAGGCACTGGATCACGCCCACAGTCGGGGCATCATCCACCGGGATATCAAGCCCCATAATGTGATGGTGCTGAAAAACGGCTCCGTAAAGGTGACGGACTTCGGCATTGCCCGGGTGATGTCCAAGAGCAACACCTTGACCAAGGAAGCACTGGGCTCGGTGCATTACATCTCCCCGGAACAGGCCAAGGGCGGACGGGTGGATAACCGGTCGGATATCTACTCGCTGGGCGTTGTGATGTACGAAATGATGACCGGACGCCCGCCTTACGATGGTGAGTCCCCGGTGGCGGTGGCTATTCAGCATATCAACGGCAAACCTGTAATGCCTTCGGTGCTGAATCCCAACATTCCCGGCGGTCTGGAGCAGATCATCATGCGGGCCATGGCCCAGGATCCGGCAAAGCGGTATTCCACCGCAGCTGAAATGCTGGCAGATATGGATGAATTCCGCAAAAACCCTGCCATTCTGTTTGATTACAACAACCCCAATCCGGATCTGGATGCAGCGACACACCTGCAACCGCAGCCGAAGGATACGGATGAGACCATGCCTCTACCTAAAACAGTAGCAGAGCGCACGGTTGCAAAGCAAACAATCGCTCCGGCACCTCGGCGGGAGACACCCAAGCCCAAGCCTGCGCCGAAGAAGCCGGCAAAACGCCGGGAGCAGATCGTGGAGGAAAAGGAAGAACGGAGCAAGGTGGCGACGATCTCCATCATTGCCTGTGCAACCGTAGCGTTGGCGGCGATTATTCTGTTCTGTGTGGCTGTTTTTGGCGGCAGCGGGAATTCTGACGATGTGATCACCGTTCCGAATCTTTTGAGCATGGATTTTGAGCAGGCCCAGAACCTGTACTCGGAGATCATCATAAAGCGGGGTGATATGAAGTACAGCGATGAATACGAAAAGGGACAGATCATGCGCCAGAGCTTGACCGCTGGAAAGAAGATGATGAAGGGTGAGACCATCACCGTCACCGTCAGCTATGGCCCGGAGCCCCAGAAGAAGGTCATGGAAGATCTGAGCAATGTGCCGCAACAGCAGGCTCAGGAATTTTTGGACAGTTTGCAGATCGGGCTGAAGTATCTGCCGAAGATGGAAAACAGCAGCACGGTGGCGGAGGGATGTGTCATCCGAACGGATCCCTCTAAGGGTGAGGCCCTGGAGCAGGGACAGACCGTGACGTTGTGGATCTCTACTGGTCCTGTGCAGCAAAAGGCAAAGGTGCCTAGTGTGGTGGGACGCAGTTTGGAAATGGCGACAAAACTGCTGGTCGGATCCGGCTTCAAAAACTTCGATGTGATCGAGGTGGATAGCACCCAGCAGGCGGGCATTGTGGTGGAACAGTCCATCATGGCGGACACCGAGGTGGATGTGACCACCCAGCTGATCTTGAAGGTTTCCAAGGGAAATCAGAGCGGTGAGACCACCAAGCCTACCACGCCTGCTATCCCGGATACCTATGTAGAAAAGACTGTGACCGTTCAGATGCCTACTGTTTTGACGGAAGATTCGGTCCTCACCATTTGGTACGAGGATCAGCAGCAGGAGGAGCGCCAGGTATTTGCTGGAACAGTCAGTGCAGAAGTGAAGCTCATGGGTGAGGGGAAGATGACCTTCACTGCCATGCTGAATGAAGACCCTGCCACGGCCTGGATCATCACGGTGGATTTTGACGCCAAGGGCGATGCCACCGGAAACACCACCGGCGGCAGCACCAACACCACGACTGCTCCCACCACAAACACCACGACGACACAGAGCGGGAAGGCCAATGACTGAGAAACGAACGGGCCGCATTTTGCGGTCACTGAGCGGATTTTACGAAGTGCAAACGGAGGAAGGTCTTGTGACCTGCCGGGCCCGGGGCATCCTTCGGAAGGTGGGAAATTCCCCCTTGACCGGCGACATGGTGGAGATCACCGTGGAGCATGGCAATGGCATGGTGGAGAAGATATTGCCCCGGAAGAACAGTTTTGTCCGTCCGGCGGTGGCTAATATCGATGCGCTGGTGGTATTTGCCGCCAATGTCAACCCCATCACGGAGCCGTTTCTCATCGACCGGGTGGCGGCGATCGCTGGCGATCAAGAGATACCGCTGATCCTGTGTATCAACAAGTGCGACCTGGATCCGGCGCTGGATCTGGAACGGATCTACCGCCATGCGGGTTTTCAGGTGATCTGCACCAGCGCCGAGACTGGCGCCGGCGTGCAGGAGCTGCGGCAGGCCATCCAGGGAAAGCTCACGGCCTTCACCGGAAATTCCGGCGTGGGCAAGAGCAGTGTTCTGAACCGGCTTTGCCCGGAGTTGAATTTGCCCACCGGTGAGGTGTCTGAAAAGCTGGGCCGGGGACGGCATACCACCCGCCATGTGGAGCTGTACCGGCTGGGACCGGACACTTATGTGGCAGACACCCCGGGATTTTCTGCCTTTGACACGGATCAGATGGATGTGATCCTGAAAGAAAATCTTCAGTATGCCTTCCGGGACTTTGCTTCCTATGCGGGAAAATGCCAGTTCCGGGATTGCACCCACCGGAAAGAGCCGGGCTGCGCCGTGACGGCTGCGGTGGCGGCGGGGGAGATCGAAACCACCCGCTACGACAGCTACCTGCGGCTGTATGAGAAAGCCAGCCAAATCAAGCAATGGGAAATGAAATGAGAAAAGCGGCTGCGCCAAAGCGCAGCTGCTTTTTTGCGCCATTGACACCTGTGGGCGGGTGTGGTAAACTAGGGGCCATAGGAGTTGAGAAAATGACGAAGCTTGAGAAGAATGTATTGACCTGGATCGATGAACATCTGCTGATCTTGCTGGCGGCCTTGGTGACGGCTGCGGGGGTGCTGGTGCGCCTGCCTCTGATGGACCATGTCAGCGGGGATAGCTACTTTTTCCTGCTGCCCTGGTATGAACAGATCCGGGAAAACGGAGTGTCCGTTCAGGTGGGAAACTATAATTTATTGTATCAGGCGGCGATCTGGCTGTTGACCAAGCTGCCGCTGGAGCCTATCTATGCTTACAAGGCGCTGTCCACGGTGTTCGATTATGCCCTGGCTGTCAGCGCCGCATTGCTGACGGCGGAGCTGGCAGGGGAGCAGAAGATGTGGAAGGCGCTGGGGGCCTATGCTGGGGTACTGCTGCTGCCGACGGTGTTTCTGAATTCCTGCGCCTGGGCTCAGTGCGACTCCATTTTTTGCACATTTGGCATTCTGGCGCTGCTGCGACTCATAAAAGGGAAGTACCCCTCTGCCATGGTGCTGCTGGGCATTTCCTTTGCCTGCAAGCTCCAGGCGGTGTTTTTCCTGCCGGTGTTTCTGTTCGTTTACTACCGGCAGCGGAAATTCTCTGTTCTGGAATTTGCACTGGTGCCCGGGGCCATGCTGGCGACGGGCCTGCCCATGGCCTTTGCCGGGCGGAATATTTTGGACACTTTCCGCATCTACGCCCAGCAGACCGAGACCTATCCCTATATGTCCATGAATTATCCCTCCGCATGGCTGCTGCTGACCAATGCCCAAGTGGGGAGCGAATATCGGCTCCTCAGCCGGGCGGCGATGATCTTGACGGTGGCAGTTCTGGCGGTGCTGATGATCTGCTGGTTGCGCCATAAAGTCAAAGCGGATGGAAAAAATGTACTCATGATGGCCTTCTTACTGGCCTACACCTGCATTTTGCTGTTGCCGTCCATGCACGAGCGGTATGCCTACCCCTGCGAGATCCTGGCGTTGGTGCTGGCGGTATTGCTGCCGAAAACCATCCCGCTGTGCGCATCGCTGGTGGGAATCTCCATTTGCACCTACGGAAGCTATCTTTTTGACCATGAGGTGTTTTCCCTGGGAACGCTGGCCATTGCCAATTTGCTGGTGTACGGCGGATATGTATGGTATCTGAACCGGAAGCTGCTGGAAAAGTAATAAGGGATCTCCCCGGGATTTTTCCGGGGAGATTTTTGACAAAAAACACGGCGGCAGTTTTCACGAAAATACTTCGAAAATTTTGTGATTTTCTCTAAAAAAAGTAGTTGACAAATGAGGAAGGGGGTGGTATACTATTTGAGCGCGTGTAGGGGAATTCTGCGCGCGTATGCGATGATGCAGGAGATTGCGTCGAAAG
>CAZGTR010000023.1:0-11534 GCA_964528715.1 uncultured Oscillospiraceae bacterium
AAAAAGTGCGGTACTTCTGTACCGCACTTTCTGTTTATTTTGCTTTAAGCCTTGCTGTAAAGGGCCAATGCCACAAAAGAGCCCACAATGCAGACCACCGCACTGATCAGCAGGAAGCCATAGCCCTCCAGCTTTTTCTCCCGGCGCTGTTCCACATAGTCCCGGTAGTTGGTTGCGCCACGTCTTCCCGCAGGCAGCACCCACTGCACCATCCAGTGAAGACCGTATGCAATGGTATCCAGGCCGCCAGCATTGGAGACCCAGATCATCGCCCCCGCCGCCAGCAGGATCATACCCGGGACCCACAGGATATCGCAGATCCAATGGTACCACTGCTTCAACGTTGCGCCTTCCAGCTCCTGGCCGTTCAGATATGCTGCGCCAAACAGGATCACAAACAGCGCACAGCTGCCGTATTTCAGCAGTCGCTTCCGGATCACAGGCCCAGCTCCTTCATATACTTTTCAGCCTCAGCGTCATTGCAGTGGACAAAGTGGCCGGGCTTCAGCTCCCGCAGGGAGGGCTTATCCACACTGTAATCATGCTCCACCAGGGGCTTGTACTCGATCCGCTTCCGCACTCTTTCTGCATGGGGATCCGGTAGCGGGATGGCAGACAGCAAGCTTCTGGTATACGGGTGAAGCGGATGGGCAAACAGCTCATCCGAGCTGGCCAGCTCCACCATATTACCGAAGTACATGACACCGATCCGGTCAGAGAAATACTTGACCACGCTCAAGTCATGGGCGATGAACAGGATGGTCAAGCCAAGCTTGTCCCGCAGCTCATTGAGCAGGTTGATGACCTGTGCCTGGATAGAAACGTCCAGTGCGGAGATGGGTTCGTCTGCGATCAGCAGCTCGGGGTTCATAATGACCGCTCGGGCGATACCGATACGCTGACGCTGACCGCCGGAGAACTCATGAGGGTACCGGGTAGCGTGCTCCCGCACCAGGCCAACCAGCTCCAGGATCTCATAGACCTTTTCCTCGATATAAGCCTTGTCCTTGATACCGTTGATCACCAGGCCCTCTGCGATGATCTCTTTGACCGTCATACGGGGATTCAGAGAAGCAATCGGGTCCTGGAAGATCATCTGGATCTGGGTGACCAGACGGCTCTTCTTTGCCACATGAAGATCATTTTTGTACTGCTTTTGCAGCTTGGTCAGTTCCTCACCCGTGGCAGAAGCAAGCTTAGGCTCATATTCGGCCTTCACTTCAGCCATACGGGCCTTGGCGTATTCCTTATCGGTGTTGTTGTGGTCAAATTCCGCCTTCTTGATCTCCTCTTTCAACTGAGCAATCCGCTCCTTGCAGGCAGCGATCCGCTCGGCGGCATCCGCAGGCTTTTCCTGCTGCAGGCGCTTGATCACATCCTTCTGGCCCTGGATCTCGTCCCGGTAGGACTTGGTACCGGCTGCGATCCGCTGACCCTTGAAGTAAATGCTGCCAGAGGTGATGTCATAGATCTTGATGATGGAACGACCGGTGGTGGTCTTACCACAGCCGCTTTCGCCCACCAGGCCAAAGACCTCGCCCTTCTTGATGTCGAAGCTCACATTGTCCACAGCTTTGGTAGGGCCAAAGTACTGACACAGGTGCTCCACACGCAGCAAGCTTTCATTATTATTGCTCATTGGATGCACCTCCAGTCTGTTTTTTCATTCTTGCAATACGATCGGTAATGATCTTGGGGACCTCCACCTTGGGTGCGTCCGGATGGAGCAGCCAGGTAGCGGCCTTGTGGGTCTCGGTGATGTCAAACAGCGGCGGCTCCTTCTCGAAGTCGATCTGCATGGCGTACTTGTTCCGGTCCGCAAAAGCGTCGCCCACAGGGGGATAGATCATATTGGGGGGTGTACCGGGGATGGCGTCCAGCTTTTCCTTGGTATCCAAGTCTGGCATGGACGACAGCAGCGCCCAGGTATAGGGATGGCGGGGGTCGTAGAAGATCTCATCAGCAGTACCATATTCCACGATCTTGCCGGCGTACATCACGGCGATATCATCTGCCATGTTTGCAACAACACCCAGGTCGTGGGTGATGAAGATGACAGACAGGTTCCGCTCCCGCTTCAGGTTGTTGATCAACTCCAGGATCTGGGCCTGGATGGTCACGTCCAGTGCGGTTGTGGGCTCGTCACAGATCAAGATTTCCGGATCAGCGGACAGAGCAATGGCGATGACGATACGCTGGCGCATACCACCAGAGAACTCGAACGGATACTGATTATAGCGCATCCGAGGCTCGGCAATGCCCACTTCCTCCATCAGCTTGATGGCTTTCTCCTTGGCGATGGCACGGTTGACCTTGTAGACCACCTTGGAGGCCAGCTCCTTCATGTGGTCGATGATACCAACGCTCCGCTCCTGGAAATCCAGGGAGTCTGCATTGCTGATATAAAGCTCATAGTTCTTGATCAAGCGGTTAATGATGGACAGGATCTCATTGCGGGACTCCTCCAGATCAAACAGGACCTTGGGGGCCACCTTCCACTCCACCTGCTTACCCTTTGCCACCAGCTTATCATGCTTCTTCGACTGCTTTTCGAAGCGCTTTTCTTCCTGCGGATTATGGGCCAAGTGCACAAAATACTTCTCGACCGCACTATCCAGTGCGCTCTCAAAGGTGTATGCAACGCTGTCCTTCTTGATCTCCAGCGGATCGATGGTAGCCTTGACCTTCGCAGAGAGGGCCTTTGCATACTTCACTGCGCCCTTCTTGTCAAAGTCGCCGGAGAAATAGTCCTTTGCCTGAGAAAGATCCTCCAGCAGGGCTTTCTTCTTGGTCAGTGCGTCATGGAAGGACTTTTCCACAGCCTGGCGCTCCACCTGGAGGAACTCCTTCATGAAGTTCTCGTCCAGATATTTCAAGCACGTCTCGTTCAGCTCAGCCACATCCCGACCAGCCAGCTGTTCATTAGGATGATTCAGTGCATAAAAACCAATGCGGAAGAAATTGGGTCTGGTCTGTGCAACCATCTTTTTCAGCAACTCCACCAGAGCATGGAGCAAGCTTTCCACCTCGGGAGACAGCTCCCGTGTCTTGCTGTCGCAAGCACGGCGGGCATTGCGCAAATCCGCCTCCATTTTCTTCATTTGATTGCCGTCATGGGCAACAAAGAACGGATCCTTGATCTGTGCCAACTTGCCTGCAAACTCCGCCAAATTGCTCTTGATATCCAGGTGCTGCTTCTTGCTCATCTTGAACAGGAAGTCCTCCACGAAGCCGATCAAAAGCTCTGCATTCGACTCAGAGTCATTGTAGCTCAGCTCCAGCTGATTTGCCTTGATACAGAACTTATCAAAGGTATCCGTCAAGTGCTTTGCACGGTTTGCGTCGCCGGACACCAGTGTGATATTCTCCCGCAAGACGCTCAGCAGGCTATTAAAGCTTCTTCTGGCCTCCTTGCGGCTGGTCTTGTTCTTCAGCAGCATTGCTTCCGTGATCTGTCTGCCGATCTTAACAATGGGGTTCAAGCTGGACAGGGGATCCTGGAAAATCATGGCGATCTTATCGCCACGGATCTTGTGGAAATCTTCCTCCTGGATCTTCAACAGATCCATGCCATCGTAGATGATCTCGCCGGATTCCGTGATAGCATTGCCCGCCTGGATACCCAGAATGGCCTTAGAGGTAACAGACTTACCGGAACCGGACTCACCGACAATTGCCAGGGTCTTGCCCTTTTCCAGGTCAAAATTGATGCCACGGACCGCCTGCACCTTACCGTTACTGGTGCGGAAGGAGATACGCAGATCTTTTACATTCAAAATAGTATCCATCAGTCTTCCACTCCTCTCGTAGACGGATTAAAGGCATCCCGCAGGCCGTTGCCAAACAGGTTGAAGCAGATCATCAGCAGTGCCATATACACAGAGGGCCACAGCATTGCGTGAGGTGCGCCGGTCATGCTTTTCTGACCGGTGGACAGCAGGGTACCCAAAGTTGTGCCTGCATAGGACTCCAGATCCACAATACCCAGATAGGTCATGGAAGTCTCGGAGCTGATCACACCGGGAATGACCAGAGCGCAGCTGGTGATGATGGTGCCGATGGCATTGGGGAAAATGTGCTTGAACATCAGCCGCCAGTCGGAAGCGCCCAGGGTCCGGGCTGCCATAACGAATTCCTGGCCCTTGTAACGGTAGAACTGCTTGCGGGTCAAGCTTGCCATGCCGATCCAGCCTGTCAGCACAAAGGCAAACAGGAACGACGGTATAGGACCGACCTTTTCAGCCAAATGCAGCTGGAACAGAGTCGTGACGACCATGAAGGGGATACCGGACAGGATATCGGACACACGGTCCATCGCCAGGTCCACCTTGCCGCCATAATAGCCCTGGACAGCGCCGTAAACAGCACCAATGGACAGGTTGATGGCAGAGACAAAGATCGCAAAGAAGATAGAGAACCGGGCGCCAATACCGATGGCAGAGAACAGGTCATGGCCGGATGCGTCTGTACCCAGCACATAGGTGGGTTCCAGACCATTGAGGTACTGGTAGTAGTTGTAGTAGCAGATACGCACATGGACCGCAGAGCCCTTGGCAAAGGAATAGATATAGCTACCGTCATCGCCGGCGATCCGGATGGAGTCATAGGGTGCGCCCTCAACCTCGGATCTGGTGGAGTACACAGGGATAAAATTGCCATCTGCGTCCAGCTGGGCTGCGCCCTTGCTGTCCACCTTGTACCAGATGTTGGCATTGTCCGTGATATCGCAGATATCCTTGGACTCAACATAGGGATAAATGACCTGGATACCAGTCTCATTCTGCCACTTTTGGATATCGTTGAACTGATCCACAGTCAATGTCCGGTAAATGACACCGGTCTCGTAGTAGCGGTTACTCTTGATGGTATAGACCGTCCGCTCCACCATTTCGCCACGGTACTTGATCATGTCCACCGTGGTGTCGGTGATCTTGATGACGGGATCGTAACCAGTTTCCAGCGCAATGCCCTTCCAGAAGTTCATGGAGACATCGTTCTGGCCTGCCTGGGTACGGGCACCATCCCAAATGCCCAGGTTCAGCTTGGCAATAGACGGAATATAAGCAGGGGAATTGGTGTAAATATTGTCCGTATCGTCAATACCATACGGAGACAGCACCGGCACCAAAAATGCGTACAGCAGCAGGGCAATCAAAATCACCGTGGCATAAACGGAGGACTTATTCTTCCGGAATCGCAGCAATGCGTCAGCGAAAAAGCTCCGTGCCTTGGTCTCCAGCTTTTTGTCGTGAATACGCTCATCCTGCTTCACGAACTGGAACTTTTCCTGGGGGATATTCATGTAATTATCATTATTTCTCATTTTTTCGACCCCATTCTGATACGAGGATCAATGAAGCCGTAGCAAACATCGACCACAAGGCCAGCCACCAAGCCGATGGCAGTGTAGAAGCAAGTAGAGAGCATGAACACATTGTAATCTCGACCATTGATGGCATTGAGGGTCAGACCACCTACGCCAGGGATCACGAAGATCTTCTCAATGATCAGAGAACCGCTGAGGATACCCACGAACTGACCAAAAATAGCAGGGACCACCACGACGAAGCAGTTACGCAGCGCATGGCGCACCGTTGCCTGGGTCTTGGTCAAGCCCTTGGTCCGGGCCAACAGCATAAAGTCACTGGTCAGCACCTCGGTCAGCTCCGCACGGGTGGTGCGGGTAAAGCCGGCGATGGTGCCCATGGCCAGAGAGATGATGGGCGGGATAATGCTAACGAACATATCCCAGCTAAACCAGTCTGTTCCGCCCTTCATCACGAAGGGGAACCATTTCAGCTTGGCGCTGAAAATATACTGGACCAGGAACGCATATACAAAGCTGGGGACCGACACGCAGACCATGGTCAGCGTGGAGATCAGGTAATCCGTCCGGGTGTTTTTCTTCAGAGCAGCAAAAACACCCAGGCCAATGCCCAGCGGGATACTCACAATAATGGAATAGAGGTTAACGATCATGGTTGCGGGGAGCTTCTGAACGAAAATATCCCACACATCCTGGCCAAAGTAAAGCTGTTCACTCAGACCCCAGTCGAACTTGGTGACGATATTTTTCACGAAAATACCAAATTGAACCATATACGGCTCATTATAGCCCAGGGCCTCCCGGCGAGCCAGCACCTGCAGTGCGTTGGGCTGTGTGGGATCCAGGGGCAGCGGAGGCAGCATCCGGACCAACACGAAACACATACACGTGATAATGGTAAACACGATCAGCATATAGAAAATTCTTTGAAGTGTATACTTAAACATATTCACCCTCCTTGTCGGCATAATCTCAATTCACAGCCAGGGAGATCATGCCCTTTTTGTGTGTGAGAGAAAATAGAAACTTACACTGTTGCAGGGGGCACGGGCCCCCCACAACAGTGTTTTTCGTGGTTTTTACCCTAAAACCGGGTAATATTGACCTTTTAGTACTTCAGAGCACCGGAAGCAACGTAAGCGTCCCACTCGGTGTCATCGTAGTTGTAGCGCATATAGGTGATGCCGCCACGGCCCATAACGGGGTTGTAGTCCTCGATGACGTAGAATGCCTTCTGGCTCAGCAGGGCCAGGGAGCCGTCAGTGGAGAAGGGCAGGTAGCTGTAAGTGGTCAGGACCTTGCCTTCGATGGCGGCCAGGATCTGCAGACGAATATCGCTATCGACCATGCCTTCACCGAAGTTGTAATCCTTACCGTTGACGGTCTTCATGTCGCCGTTGAGGCAGTATGCCCAATCGTAAACGCTCATGGTGATGTCTTCGCCGCCAATGTTGATGGTCAAGCTGACACCCTTGTAGTCGACCCAGTTTGCATCATAAGCGATGGAGCTGGTGACCCACCAACGTGCGCAGTTGAAGGGGTTCAGTGCGGAGCCAGACCAGCCAGCCATGACCATGTCCTTCAGACCGCCACGGATCTGGTCGGACCACTCGTCACCAACAGGTGCAGAGGTAACGAACTCGATCTTGCCTGCGAAGCCGGTGCCCTCGGCAGCCTCATTAGCCTTCTCGGTCATCCACTTCAGCATACGCTTGGACTTATCAGAAGCTTCGGCGGTAGAACCGTTGACCATGGTGATCTTGATGGTCTGGTCGCAGATACCGTCATTATTGGAATCGGTGATGTAACCAGCGTCGATTGCTTCCTGGTAAGCGGTCTTGAACCACTCCTTAGCGCCTTCGGGATCGTAACCAGTGATAGAGTTCACTGCATCATCCAGAGTGGCGTACTTGGAAGTGTCCACACCGTAGACATCGCACAGGACCTGCTTTGCAGCGTCGCTGTCACGATACTTGGAACCGGTGTCCACATCGTAAATGTAAGCATTGGAGATCAAGCCGAATGCGGGGCTCTGAGAGGGAGAGAACTCATCACAGTAAGCCTGCTTGTCGTAGCACAGGCCCAGAGCTCTGTGGAAGGAGGTCAAGCTCAGAGTTTCCAGATCGTACTTAGTCTTATCAAAGTCAGCTGCACTCTCACGCTGGGCAATGACATCCATATAACCGTTCAGGATCAGGAAGTAGGTTGCCTGGCCGGGGGTGAAGTAGCAGAAGTCGGAGTTACGGTAGGTATCCACGTCGTCAGACTGCAGGGGGTAGCCCATCAGCTGACCTGCCATGAACATCTGCTTCACGGTAGCAACTTCGCTGACCAGCTGGCAGTCGATATCGGTGGTCATGTACATGGAGTAGTACTTGCCGTTATTGGGATCCTTGTAGATGTGCTTGCCATCGTTGTAGCCCCACCAGTTTTCATTCTTGGTGAAGTGCATGCTCTTATCCAGCTGGTAGCCGTCCATGATGTAAGGACCGTAGGACCAGCAGGTCTCAACGCTGGTGTTGTAGGTAGAAGTCCAAGCCACGCCGGAAGCGGTCTCGGTCTTCTTCAGCAGCTCGTCGTAAACGTCAATCTTGACCAGAGAGAAGCTGTTGACAGCATAGTAGAAGTTGAAGCCGGACAGGGCCTTGCCCAGGACCAGGGTGATCTGGTACTCGCCGGACTCGTAAACACCGACATTGGACCAATCGAACTCACGATACTCGTGGTTGTAAACCAGGTAGTTGGGCAGATCTTCGTCGGTCTCGCCCCAGTTTGCGTTGGTGGTAACGGTAGCGGACAGCATTGCCAGGGTCTCATCATTGCAGGGAACCAGGCCGTCCTCATCCATCAGAGCGACCAGCTCGTTCCAGCGGTCCATGCCGAAGTACTTGGTGCCGTAAGCGTCCACGTAATCCTTCAGAGAGTTGCTGTTGCACCAGCTGATGCCGTAGTTGACAGCAATGTAAACGGGATCGCCTTCGGGAGTGACGTAATTGCCGTTTGCATCCTTGGTCAGATCAGCGATGACCCACTTGCCGGAGTCGCCGTTATCAACCATGACCTTCTGGCCCTGCAGAGCGTAGTTCTCTGCGCCAGCGATGATCAAGGTACCGCTGTACCAGTCGGAAGCACGGTAGTTCAGCAGGTTGGGATCCAGCAGGCGCTTCATGGACTCAACATAGTCCACAGCCTTGATGAGGGTGCCATCCTGCCAGCAGGCAGCCTTATTCAGGTCGATGGTGTAAGCATAACCGGAGGTTGCGGATTCCGGAATATTGAACTCGGGATGATCCTTCTTGATCTGCTCAGTCACGTCAACGGGATCGCCGGCAGCCATCTCAGGGATGATCTTATAACCGGTGAAGGGATCCTGCCCTTCAACGGGGTTGATCTCGTCGTTGAACACGAAGGTGTACAGGCTGGAAGTGGTGTAGTCCAGAGGATAGGACTGGTCAGCGCTGGAGTAAGTAAAGGGGTTCCAGCTGCTGGAGATGGTGCTGGCATAGTCATTATAGGTGTACTTGCCAGTAAACTTTTCAACCGTGATGGTGTCATCGTCCCCAGTCGGGACAATGTTGGTCGTTCCGCTCGGTTCGGTGTTATCCGAAGGGGTACAGCCGGAGAAGATGCCAAGCAGCATCACCAGAGCCAGAACAAGCGCAAATGTCTTCTTCATATCATTTTCCTCCTTTAATTCCAATTCATTCATGTCCTTGGGCGTTGTAGCCTTACCTCACGAATAAATGTGTCCATATTGTACTACGCCAAAGTCGACTTGTCAATAGAAATTTGCAATTTTATGCAACTTTTCATTTTTCCACAATCGAACAACATTTTATCAACATTTGTCCGCGTGTGAAAACACATTTTCACACTTTCTTCACTTTTTTCATTCTTCGCGGACACCAGTCCTTGTGCAGAAGTATATCTTTAACATTTTTGGAATTTATTTTTTAATTTTTACGACATTTTTCTTTTTCGCTCCCCCCCAGTCCGTCTTGAAAGTACAAATCTCGTGCATGAGTGTTCGTGTGGCGCACTACACATCGAATATTTATACGCATATATATTCATATTCTTTATTTTTCGCCATTTTGCCCCGCCATTGGCCTTTTTTTCCGGCAACCATTGCAACAGCGGCGCAAATTTGCTACAATATAGCAAACAAACGAAAGGCAGGTGTGCCTGTGTATCACAAGGAAGATCATATTGCCGTTTTCGACTCCGGTGTCGGCGGTATCAGCGTCCTGCGGCAGCTGCGCCGCATTCTCCCCCAGGAACACTTTCTCTATTTTGGCGACTCCGCCAACGCACCCTACGGCACCCGCTCCACGGCGCAGGTACAGGAGCTGACCCTCGCCGCCGTTGAAAAGCTGCTGCACTACCCGGTGAAGGCCCTGGTGGTTGCCTGCAATACCGCCACCGCCGCTGCCATCGGCATTCTGCGGGAAACATACCCGGATCTGATCATCGTGGGCATCGAACCGGCACTAAAGCTGGCAGCAGATCACTTCCCCGGCGGGCGTATTGGTGTCATGGCCACCGCCGTAACATTGCGGGAGGAGAAATTCGACCTGCTGCTCCACCGTTTTGGAGAGGGCAGCACCGTTTCCAAGATCCCCGCCCCGGGACTTGTGGAACTGGTTGAGGCCGGAAAGGCCGAGTCAGCGGAAGCAGAGGCCCTGTTGCAGCAGATTCTCTGCCCTTACATCGGTCAGCTGGACGCACTGGTTCTGGGGTGCACCCATTATCCCTTTGCCGCCCGACCCATTCGGAAGGTCCTTGGCCCCCGGGTCCAGCTTCTGGATGGTGGGGAAGGCACCGCCCGAGAAACAAGACGGCGGCTGGAGCTTGCAGGGCTTTTGTCCAACGGTGACGGCAGCGTTACCTGGCTGAACAGCGCCGACGATCCGACCATTTTGGAGCTTTGCCAGCATTTGCTGACCCAAGGATAAGGAGGTATTCTATATTATATGTATAATGAGACTGCTTATGTGCTGGGCTCCCAGCGCAGCTGTATCCGAGAACTGTTCGAATACGGCTGTCAGCGGGCTGCGGTGGTAGGCCGGGAGAATGTATTTGACTTTTCCCTTGGCAACCCCTCCATCCCCGCACCAGCCGAAGTCAACGGTGCCATCCGCACGGTTTTGGCTGAATGTGATCCCCTTCAAGTCCACGGTTACACTTCTGCCGTGGGTGATCTTGCCACCCGGCAAGCCATCGCCAGCGATCTGAACGCCCGGTTTGGCACCCAGATTCTGCCTCAAGAATTACTGCTCACCTGCGGTGCCGCCCCGGCACTGGTGTCCGTTTTCCGGGCGCTGGCCACGGAAAAGGCCGAAATTCTGGCGCTGGCACCCTTTTTCCCGGAATACCGTCCCTTTGTAGAAAACGCTGGGGCTACTTTCAAAATCGTCCCACCGGATGTGCCGGATTTCCAGATCCCCTTTGAAGCGTTGGAGCAGTGTCTGACAGAAAACACCGTCGCCGTCATCGTCAACTCCCCCAACAATCCCTCCGGCGTGGTCTACACCCGGCAGACTCTGGAAAAGCTCGCCGCCCTGCTCACCGAAAAGGCCCGGCAATTTGGTCATCCTATTTATATTGTATCAGACGAACCCTACCGGGAGCTGGTGTACGACGGTGCGGAAGCTCCCTTCCTGCCCGGCATCTATCCGGACACCATCGTGTGCTATTCCTATTCCAAGTCCCTGTCCCTCCCCGGTGAGCGGATCGGCTATGTGTATGTCCCCGGAAAAGCGGCGGACAGTGCCGCCCTCTACGCTGCCATCGCCGGTGCCGCCCGGGCCTCGGGCCATGTGTGCGCCCCCAGCCTGTGGCAGAAGGTCATCGCCCGGTGCACCCACCTTCGCCCGGATCTTGCGCAGTACGATCGGAACCGCCGGTTGCTGTACGATGGTCTCGTCGCCTGTGGCTACACAGTAGCAAAGCCCGACGGTGCCTTCTATCTGTTCGTGGAAGCCCCCGGCGGCGATGCAAAAGCCTTCTCCGAAAAGGCCAAAAAGCTGGATCTGCTGCTGGTGCCCGGAGACGATTTTGGCTGCCCCGGCTATTTCCGGGTGTGCTACTGCGTGGCAGAATACACCATCCGGCGGAGCATTCCCCTGTTCCAGATGTTAATTCGATAATTTTTCATCGATATTTTGCAAAAAGGTATTTACTTTTTCTTCCAGATGGTGTATGATAG
>CAZGTR010000024.1:0-11304 GCA_964528715.1 uncultured Oscillospiraceae bacterium
ATTGCAGGGGGTCTTGATGACCTTGCCCTTGCCGCCGCACTTGGGGCAGGCCGTGGTGGACTGCATCTGCATGCCCATAAAGTTCTGGGTGGTCCGGACCTGGCCGGAGCCACGGCAGGTCGAGCAGGTTTCGATAACGCCGTCGGCAGAGCCGGTGCCGTTACAGGCGGAGCAGTTTTCGATTCTTTGGGCGGCAACTTCCTTCTCACAGCCGAAGGCGGCCTCTTCAAATGTCAGATCCAGCCGGCTCATGACGTTTTCGCCCCGCCGGGGGGTATTGGCGGTGGTGCCCCGCCGGGAGCCGCCGCCACCGAAGAACTCACTGAAGATATCGCCGAAATCGCCGAAACCGCTGAATCCGTCGAATCCGCCACCAAATCCGGCACCGCCGGCACCGAAATTGGGGTCCACACCGGCAAAGCCGTACTGGTCATACCGGGCCTTCTTCTCCGCGTCGGACAGAATTTCGTAGGCTTCCGCCACTTCTTTGAATTTTTCTTCCGCTTCCTTGTCATCCGGATTCCGGTCCGGGTGGTATTTCATGGCCATCTTCCGATAGGCCTTCTTAATTTCCTCCGGTGTGGCGCTTTTTTCAACGCCCAGCACCTCATAATAATCTCGTTTGTCTGCCATAGAATGATCTCCTCATATAAGGATGTAGGGCGGGGGCCTGCCCCTGCACCGCTTCGTCTATAATACACCGAAAAGGGGCGGCGGGTGCCGCCCCTTGGGCTATTTTACTTAGTCAACGGTCTCGTAGTCGGCATCGACCACGCCGTCGTCGCCGCAGTTGCCGCCGCAGTTGGGATCGCAGCCGGGCTGGCCCTGTGCGC
This sequence comes from uncultured Oscillospiraceae bacterium, assembly GCA_964528715.1. Lineage (GTDB taxonomy): Bacteria > Bacillota > Clostridia > Oscillospirales > Oscillospiraceae > Faecousia. Next base: position 834 of record CAZGTR010000024.1, read on the forward strand.
CGCCTGCCTGCTGATACAGCTTCTCGGAGACTGCGTAGAATGCCTTCTGGACTTCCTCGGTGGCTGCCTTGATGGCCTCCAGGTCGCTGCCCTTGTTGACTTCCTTCAGGTGGTCAATGGCGGACTGGATGGATGCCTTCTCGGAAGCGTCGATCTTATCGCCCAGGTCATTCAGGGTCTTCTCGGTCTGGTAGACGGTCTGGTCTGCTGCGTTGTGGGTGTCCACTTCGTCCTTGCGTGCCTTGTCTTCGGCAGCGTACTGCTCAGCTTCCCGGACAGCCTTATCGATGTCCTCCTGGCTCAGGTTGGTGGAAGCGGTGATGGAGATGTTCTGCTCCTTGCCGGTGCCCAGGTCCTTCGCGGAGACGTTGACAATACCGTTGGCATCGATGTCAAAGGTGACCTCGATCTGAGGCACGCCACGGGGTGCGGGAGCAATGCCGCTGAGCTGGAAGCGGCCCAGAGTCTTATTGTAAGCAGCCATCTCACGCTCGCCCTGAAGCACATGGACTTCCACGGAAGTCTGGCCGTCCGCAGCGGTGGAGAAGATCTGGCTCTTGCGGGTGGGGATGGTGGTGTTCCGGTCGATCAGACGGGTGAACACGCCGCCCATGGTCTCAATGCCCAGAGACAGGGGGGTGACATCCAGCAGCAGGATATCCTGCACATCGCCGGTGAGAACGCCGCCCTGGATGGCAGCGCCGATGGCGACACACTCGTCGGGGTTGATGCCCTTGAAACCGTCCTTGCCGGTAATGCCCTTCACGGCCTCCTGCACGGCAGGGATACGGGTGGAACCACCCACCAGCAGCACCTTGTCCAGATCGCTGGGCTTCATGCCGGCATCGGACAGAGCCTGATTGACAGGCTTCAGGGTGCGCTCCACCAGATCGTGGGTCAGCTCATTGAACTTTGCACGGGTGATGGTCACATCCAGGTGCTTGGGGCCTTCGGCATTGGCGGTGATATAGGGCAGGTTCACCACGGAAGTGGTAACGCCGGACAGCTCGATCTTGGCCTTTTCGGCAGCCTCTTTCAGACGCTGCATAGCGGCACGGTCATTCGTCAGGTCGATGCCCTCGGCCTTCTTGAACTCGGCAACCAGGTAATCCATGATCCGCTGATCGAAGTCGTCGCCGCCCAGACGGGTGTCACCGGCAGTAGCCTTGACTTCCACCAGACCGTCACCGATCTCCAGGATGGACACATCGAAGGTGCCGCCGCCCAGGTCGTAGACCATGATGGTCTGCTCGTTTTCCTTGTCCAGACCGTAAGCCAGAGCGGCTGCGGTGGGCTCGTTGACGATACGCTTCACATCCAGGCCTGCGATCTTACCGGCGTCCTTGGTGGCCTGACGCTGTGCATCGGAGAAGTAAGCGGGGACGGTGATGACAGCCTCAGTCACGGTCTGGCCCAGATAGCTTTCAGCATCGGCCTTCAGCTTCTGCAGCACCATGGCGGAGATCTCCTGGGGGGTGTAGCCCTTGCCGTCGATGTCCACATGATAATTTTCACCCATGTGCCGCTTGATGGAAGCGACGGTACGAGTGGCGTTGGTCACAGCCTGGCGCTTTGCCACCTGGCCCACCAGACGCTCGCCGGTCTTGGAGAAGCCCACCACAGAGGGAGTGGTTCTGCCGCCTTCGGCGTTTGCGATAACAACAGGCTCGCCGCCTTCCAGAACGGCGACACAAGAGTTGGTTGTACCCAAGTCAATACCAATGATTTTTCCCATAATAATTTCCTCCTATATTCAGTGAAAAGTTTTTACAAAGTTAGTTTGCCACTTGTACCATGGCGAAGCGGACGATCTTATCGCCCATTTTGAAGCCCTGCTGGAACACCTGCACAATGGTGTTCTCCGGCACACTCTCATCCTCCAGATGCATCACGGCGTTGTGAATGTTGGGATCGAAGGTGTCGCCCTCGACACCGAAGATCTCCACGCCCAGACCGGTCAGGATCTTGACCAGCTCGTTCATGGTCATCTCCACGCCCTTTTTGAAGGCTTCATCGGAGGTCTCCTGCTTCAGCGCCCGGGAGAGGTTGTCGTACACCGGCAGCAACTTTTCCACCGCGTCGGCCCGGCCGTTCAGGTAGGAGCTTTCCTTTTCTTTGGCGGTACGCTTGCGGTAATTGTCGTATTCCGCAGCCAGCCGCAGGTGGGCGTCCCGCTCTGCGTTATATTTTTCCTCAAAGGGAACGACGGCAGTTTCTTCTACGGTCACTTCCTCATTGCGTTCTTCCACATTCTGTTCCGGTTCCATTTTCTTCTCTTTTTTAGCCACTTTCAGGCCTCCTTATGATCTTGCGCCGCCTCCGGCAGCTGAGGCTGCTCGGGTTTGGCAAACATTTTACTCAAGCTCTCCGCAAAGTAACTGAGCCTTGCAGTGACCTTGGCATAGTCCATTCGAGTAGGGCCGACCACACCGATCATGCCCTGCATTCCGTCGCCGATGTCGAATTTCGTCATGACCACGGAGGTGTCCTTCAATTCGGCGGACACATTTTCCGGCCCCACCAACACCTTGGTGCCGTTGACATTTTGCATCACCGCCGGGAGGTTGGAAAGCGCCTCTTCGTCCAATGTGGTGAGCATCCTCTGGGCCTTGTCGATATTGCGGTATTCCGGCTGCTGTAACAGCGTTGCCTGCCCTGCCACCGCCATATTGGTGCTGCCTTGATTTTTCAGGGTCTCGGTGGTGAAGTCCACGATCACCGGCACCAGCGTTGCGGCATTTCCGGCAGAGTTCATCAGCCGTTCCATCAGCGCAGGGGTGAATTCTTCGGCGCTCATGTCGGTCATGGCGGCGTTGAGCACCGCAGACAGGAGCTTCAGATCCGTTTCGCTCACTTCCAGCGGCAGCTTGATCAGCTTGTTGACCACCTGCTCATTGCTGAGCATGATCACGAGGATAAAACTGCCTGCACCGGCTAAGATCAGCTCGAACCGCTTGACCACGGCGCCGCCTCGGCGGGAGGCCATGGACACGGCGGGCAGGTCCGTCGCCTGGGAGACCAGCTTTGCCATGCGCTCGCATAGCTTATCCACCTGCTGCATTTTCTGCTCGATAGCGGCGTTGATGGAATTGGTCTCATCCATGCTCATGTGGTAATCCGCCATCAGCTCATCCACATATAGCCGATAACCGGCAGGAGAGGGGACACGGCCCGCACTGGTGTGGGGTTGCTCCAGATATCCCATGGCGGTCAGGTCTGCCATTTCGTTGCGGATGGTGGCGGAGGAGTAGTTCATATCCGGCATCTGGGCGATGGCCTTGGAACCAACAGGCTCGGCGGTGCTGATGTACAGCTCCACAATGGTACGCAGTACCTTTTTCTTTCGTTCGGTCAGCTCCATGAAGCTCCTCCTTTCGTTTAGCACTCCTTTCCTTTGAGTGCTAAGCACACTATACAGCAGAGTGCTAAAATTGTCAAGGGGTGGAATTTGAATTATTTTTGAACTTTTTGTCAGGGGAGCTATTTTTTCACCCACACAGGCATAGATTGCCCCAGGAGGGGATCATTCTATGCGAAAAAGGGACTTGATTTTTGTTATTTTGGCGCTGGTGGTGGCGCTGCTGCTGGGGTTGGGCCACATTGGAAAAAACGCCATCCAGACCGGTGCCTGGGGCCTGAGCTTCCGCACCGAAGGTGCCGCCCCTATTGGCACCGCATCCCAGAGCCAACTGGCCCAGCTGGATGCGGCCTACATCGGGGACACCACCCAAAAGGTCATCTATCTGACCTTCGATGCCGGCTACGAAAACGGCTGCACCGCTCAAATTCTGGACACCTTAAAAAAGCACGATGCCCCGGCGGCCTTTTTCCTGGTGGGAAACTACATTGAAAAGAATGCGGATCTGGTGCGCCGGATGGTGGCGGAGGGGCACACCGTGGGCAACCACACCATGCACCACCCGGACATGAGCAAGATCAGCGATCTTAATTCCTTCCAAAAGGAGTTGGAGGATCTGGCGGCATTATATAAAGAGACCACCGGGCAGGATCTGCCCAAATATTATCGCCCGCCACAGGGTGTTTACAGCCGGGAAAATCTGGAAATGGCCCAGAAACTGGGCTACAAGACGGTGTTCTGGAGCCTTGCCTATGTGGACTGGAACAACGATGACCAGCCTACCAAAGAGCAGGCCTTTTCCAAGCTCCTGCCCCGGATCCACAGCGGTGCCGTGGTGCTGCTCCACGCCACATCCAAAACCAACGCCGCAATTCTGGACGAGCTGCTGACCCACTGGGAAGAAATGGGCTACCGTTTTGGCACCATCGACGAGCTGTTCGGCAATTGACGCATCGTGGTAACTGAGCGGTCATCGGAGGTTGCGGGGCGTCGAAGGCGCCGCCCCCTACGGCGAGGAAATTGGTGCGGTGCATCATGGTGACGGAGAGGGCTTTCGTTTTTTCTGCGGGGCATACATTAGAATATTGGCGCATATCAATAGGAGGAGGTGATAGTATGGGCGAGGAAAAAATGGAGTTGCCCCACCGGCTGACGCTGAACGAGCGGCGACAGCTGGCCCTGACCGGGGTCAGCGAAGTGGTCAGTTTTGACGAGAACGCTGTGGTGCTGCGCACCGGGCTGGGAACACTGGTGATCCAGGGCCGGGACTTGCAGCTCAAGACCCTCTCCCTGGACGGTGGGCAGGTGGCGGTGGATGGGCAGATCAGTTCGTTGCACTACGAAGAACCCAGATCCGGGGGCGGCTGGTTGAGCCGACTGTTGCACTGATGTCGCCTGCTGTTGCCGCTGCCCGCTTCTTAGGCGGCTTCGCAATCGGGGTGGGACTGGGCGTGGTATACGGATTTTTGAGGCCTCTGCGGATCAAACGGAAAAATTTGGCGGACTTTCTGTTTCTTTTGGTGCTGCTGCCCGGTGTGGTGTACTTTGCCTTTGCCATTTGCCGTGGCGCACCGCAGCCGGCGCTGCTTGCGGCACTGCTTTCCGGCGGCGTTCTCTGGGAATTGTCTTTGGGACGGCTTTTGCGCCCGGTGTGGAGCGCTTTTTGGTCCTTTGCAGGGGCTTTCCACAGGCGCATTGGAAAATTTTTTAAAAAAACCGGGGAAATTGCAAAAAAATCATTTGCATCTGGGAAAAAATCGAGTACAATAAAGAAGAATGACCATTCCTTGGATACCCATGATGCAGGAGGCAATTCCTATGACGATCCGCAATCGACTTCGCAATACAAAGCTGGTTTTCCGGCGCAGCAGTCGGATGACAAAGGTGGCAGTCTGCCTTGCCGTGGCATTGTCTATGGTAGCGCTTCTAACGCTCCACGCCGCCACCTCAGCAAACCGCCAAAAGACCATGGAACTGAAATCACAGGCGGCCCAGTTGGAGCAAAGCAATGACCAGCTGGAGCAGAAGCTCGGAATTCTTGGCACGCTGGAAAGTGCGAAGCAGATGGCTATGGAGTTTTTAGGCCTGGTCGATCCGGATACCGTGATCATCGAACCAGAGAATTAAAATTTTGGAGGAAGCAACTTAAACTATGGAGTTAACCGTCGGCGCAATTTTAGAAGGTAAAGTGAAATCTATCACCAATTTTGGTGCGTTCGTATCCCTGCCGGAGAACAAGACCGGTATGGTACATATTTCTGAAGTGGCAAATGCCTACGTCAGCGACATTCGCCAGCATCTGACCGAAGGCCAGGATGTAAAGGTACAGGTCATCGGTCTGGACGGTGGCAAGGTCAACCTTTCCATCAAGCGGCTGGAGCCCAAACCCCAGCGGGAAAATACCGGCCGTTCCAATTTCCGTGGCGATCGCCCCCAGGGCAGCCAGCCCAGACAGCAGCGCAATGCGCCCACACCGCCTCCCGCACCTAAGACGGCTGACCAGCTGTTCGAGGAGCGGCTGAAAGCGTTCATGTCCGAGTCCGACTCCAAGATCTCCGGAATCAAGCAGTATTCCGAGCACCGCACCAAGAGCCGTAAAAGATGATTTTGATCCCCTGGAAGCCATTCCGGGGGATTTTTGCCCTTTGTCTGGACAAGCGTATGGCGATTTGTTATAATCATGGTATCTGAAATCTGGGGGCGTTCCAATGAAATCTTTGATCCGCTTCGCAGCACTTTTGCTGTTGCTCAGTCTGATCATAGGCTGTACACCGGTCACGGATATTACTGAAAGCACTGCACAGTCCCAGCAGCAGAGCGAGGAAGAACAGCTCTATTCCCGGCTGTTCAGCAGTGAATGTTCCATCCGGTTGAAGCTGGATATGGCAGAAAGCGAAGTGCGTAAGCTCCAATCGGACTATGAAGCTTACAGTAGTCGGGGTTCCAAGTCCCCTATCTACCGGATGGCAGATCTGACCGTCCAAATCACCGACGCAGTAGGCAACACCAGCACCTATGTTGTGGAGCAGGTGGGCGTGCGGATGAAGGGCAATACCTCCCGTACTTCTTTTTATAACGAGGAGGATGGGATCTATAACGTGATCCATCTGAAACTCAGCTTTCAAGAGACCTTCGATGACGAAGAATATTACGGCGCAGAAGCACTGAAATGGGATGAAACCAGCAGAAAGGAGCGGAAAAACCGCACCTTCGCCACGCTGGAAAAGCTGGATCTGCGGTGGAATAAGTGTGACGATGCTACCTACATCCGGGAGCACTATGCTTATGAGATGTTCCGGGCTTATGGGGTCCTGGCTCCTCGGACCAATTTGGCAAGTGTGGATTGGGCAGAGCTTCACATGGGCGTTTTCACGATTTGTGAGCCAGTGGATAAGGTGTTTTTGAAGCGAAATCTGCCGGAACAGCAGCAAGGCGGCGATCTGTACAAATGCGGCTGGGCCAGCCACGGTGCTGATTTGACCCACACCAGTTCCATTGGAATCGAGGATGAGGAAAAGGGCGAATTCTACATTTATGATCTAAAGACCAATAAAAAAAACAGCACCCATGAGCGGTTGGAGCAGCTGCTCAAGCAACTAAACACCGGTGCCCTTACCAGGGAGCAGTTGACGCAGCTGGTGGATGTGGACTACTTCTTGAATTTTGCCGCTGTTTCGTATTTTTTGGGAAATCCAGATGATTTCCGGAACAATTATAACAACTGCTATCTGTATTTCCCGCCAAATGGGGGATGTTTGGTGATCCCGTACGATTATGACCGTTGCCTGGGCGTGACCCATGAGTGGGACCCAACAGGAAACGGTGTCACCGGGGATGATCCCTTTTCTTTGACCATTGCTGCTGATGGCAGCCAGCAGAAAAATCCGTTGTATTTGTACACGGTCTGCCCGGGCGGGTATTATACGGGTGAATACGCCCAGATCCTGGAGCATATCCGTAGCTCCAAATGGGTGGATGAAAGCTATTTTGCCTCTGTTTTTGCGGGTTTTCAGAAAAATCTGGGAGGACTTGCCTATCCAAGCAAAACCTTCTGGAACAGCAGCGATCACCACACCACCATGACCATGGAACCCGTGGGGGATAATTTGTCCGTCGGACAGTATTTCGCCGCCAAACTGAAGACGCTGGAAAAGGCCCTTGCCCATGTGGATACCACGGTGGATCCCCAGATCCCGGCAGATCTTTACATCCGGGCGGAATTTACCAATTGGGATGTCTGGGATGGCTATGAGCTGACCGCTACCAACGAGGGCTTGTATACCTATCTGATCCCGGGCGGAAAGCTGAAGGTATATAGCTGCAACCGGAAAAAGTGGTTTGGCTCCGAATGTTTGGATGAAAGGACCACTGTCCAATGGCAGACCGATGGTTCTACCAATATCATCCTGCCACAGGGGCAATATCTGCTGACTTTTGACCCACAAACCGATACCATTATCATTGAAAATGCACCTTAAAGGAGAGAGCTTCTATGAATGCACAGGAAATTATTGAATACATTCGCACCTCGCAGAAAAAGACACCGGTAAAGGTATATGTCTGGGAGAAAGACCCGGTAAATTTCCCCAATTGTCAGGAATTTCTGGCAGGTCCCGGGTGTAAGATCGTTTTTGGCGACTGGGCGGACATTGCTCCGGTGCTGGAAAAGAACGAGGTCGCCCATGTGGAGATCGAGAACAACTGCCGCAACTCTGCTATCCCTATGCTGGATATGAAAAATATCCCCGCCCGGATCGAGCCGGGTGCCATCATCCGGGAGCAGGTGGAAATCGGCAAAAATGCCGTGATCATGATGGGTGCCATCATCAACATTGGCGCTGTCATCGGCGAGGGCACCATGATCGACATGGGTGCCGTGCTGGGCGGTCGGGCTACTGTGGGCAAAAACTGCCACGTGGGTGCCGGTGCTGTGCTGGCAGGCGTCATTGAGCCCGCTTCGGCTACGCCGGTGATCGTGGAGGACAATGTACTCATCGGGGCCAACGCCGTGGTCATCGAGGGCTGCCGCATTGGCCATGGCGCAGTCGTCGCTGCCGGTGCCGTGGTGGTGGAAGATGTCCTCGCTGGGGCGGTTGTCGCCGGTTGCCCTGCCCGGGTCATCAAGATGAAGGACGAAAAAACCACCGGCAAGACGGCGCTGGTGGATGCACTGCGGGAGATCTGATATGAGAAATGTTGTAGTGACCGGGGGATCCCGGGGGATCGGTGCAGCGACAGTGGCGAGGTTTGCAGAAAATGGCGATCGGGTGTATTTTCTCTACGAAAAGAACCACAAAGCCGCCGAAGAAGTTGCAAATTCCACCGGTGCGATCCCTATCTGCTGTGATGTTGCCGATGGGGAAGCGGTGAAAAATGCGTTCCGGCAGATCCCGGATGTGGACATTCTGGTATGCAATGCGGGCATTTGCACCACGGGGCTGATGAGCATAATCTCGGAGCAGCAGTGGGACCGGGAATTTGCAGTGAATGTCAAGGGAATGTACCACTGTATCAACGCCGCCATGCCCGCATTTCTCCAAAAGCAGCAGGGAAGCATTGTCACCGTTTCCTCCATGTGGGGGCAGGTGGGCGCTTCCTGCGAGGTGGTGTATTCTGCCACCAAGGGAGCGGTCATTGCCATGACCAAGGCCCTTGCAAAAGAATTGGGCCCCAGCGGCATCCAGGTCAACTGCGTGGCGCCCGGGGTGATCTTGACGGATATGTGCGCCGGTGTGGATCCGGAAATTCTGGAGGAAATGGCCCAGGAGGCGGCATTGGGCCGCAATGGCACAGCCCAGGATGTGGCCCAATCCATTTTCATGCTGTCCCAGACCCCCTGGGTCACCGGGCAGGTACTGGGTGTCAGCGGCGGATATAGTATTTAAAATGTGTTCCAAAGGCCCTCCCGCAAAGGGAGGGCCTTTTCTGTATCACAGAGGCGAGTTACCATTTCTGCCATGACGATAAAAAACTGCCCCGGGTATTCCCGGGACAGTGTATGCTCAATTATGCCAGAAATTTTTGCACCGTGTGCTGAAAATGCTCCAATGCGGTGGGATCGCAATCCGCTTTCACCTGCAACGGGCGGGTATAATCCAGGCTCACCATGCCGATGAAGCTCTTGGCGTTGACCTGCTGCTGCTCATTTCCCACCAGGACCCGGAACGGCTGCACCGTTGCCAGCTCTACAAATTCCCGGATCTCCTGGAAAGAGTGGATATGAATATCAAATTCCTGCATGATAATGCCCTCCTGCTGTACAAAGCGAATTTTTTCGTGTATAATGGGGGGTAATGCGGGACGTTTTCCCACGCAGGTAAAAATTATAACAGATTCCAAAGGGTTTTTCAACTAGGCTTTTTGGACGATGTTTACAAAAGACTACTTTCTTTTTTGGTGGAATTTACTATGAAATTTGCTTTCTTTACCCTTGGCTGCAAGACAAACCAATACGAGACCCAGGCCATGGAGCAGCTGCTTCGGGAGCAGGGGCACACCATCGGCGATTTTGACGAGAAATGTGACGGCTACATCGTCAACACCTGCTCCGTCACCGCCGTGGCAGACAAGAAAAACCGGGCCATCATCCGCCGGTGCCGAAAGGAAAACCCCGAAGCCATACTGGGCGTGTGTGGCTGCTACACCCAGCACGACCCGGAGGCAGTTCGGGCGCTGAATGCCGATGTTCTGGGTGGCAGCGGCGGGCGGGAAGAGTTTATCGCCATGATGCTCGCCGCCGTCCGGGAAAACCAGCACCTGGAAAATCTGGACAACGCCCTGCGCCGTCGGGAATTCGAGATCCTGCCTGCCGGCGGACTGGAAAACCGCACCCGGGCCATGGTAAAGGTCCAGGATGGCTGCGTGAATTTCTGCTCCTACTGTATCATCCCCTACACCCGGGGTCCGGTGCGCTCGGCACCGCTGGAGCTGGTGGTGGAGCAGGCCAAGGCGCTGGCGGACCGAGGGTATCGGGAGATCGTGCTCACGGGCATCGAGATCGCCAGCTGGGGCGTGGATCTGCCCGGGAAGCCCCCCATGAGCCGGATGGTCAGCGCCATCTGTCAGGCGGTGCCCCAAATGCGGGTGCGGCTGGGCAGCCTGGAGCCCCGGGTC
>CAZGTR010000025.1:0-11230 GCA_964528715.1 uncultured Oscillospiraceae bacterium
GCCGGATACATTTGTATCCGGCGCTTTACATATCCAAACATCCCACGGTCATCATGATCCGACCGATAACGCACCGCTGCGGCGGTGCGTTTTTTATCCATTGCGCAACGTCTCCTGATAGACCTGCATGATCTTCTGGAGCACCTGGGTATGGGCAAAGTCCTTGTTATAGACGATCCGGGTCTCCCGGACCATGCTCAAATTCTCGATGGGCAGGGCCGTCAGATACCCCTTGCGCAGCTCCCGGGCACAGGCGCTTTTTGCCAGCACCGACACGCCCAAATTCTTCCGCACCAGATCCTTGATGGTGGCGATGTTATCCACTTCCATGACGATATTGTAATTATCCGGGGAGTCGTTCATGCTCCGCAAGGTGGAGTCGAACATGATCCGGGTAGCGGAAGTGGGCAGACGCAGGATCATCCGCTGCCGTTTCAGCTGCTCCAACGTGATCATGGCATTCTTCGCCAGCGGGTGCCCCGCCGCCATGACACACACCAGATAATCCGTGTCCAAAACCAGAGAACGGAAGGAATGATCCGTCTGATTTCCCTCTACAATGGCCAGGTCAAGCTCATAATTTCCCAGCATTGTATAAAGATTATTTATCGTATCAGTAATGATCGTTATGCTTAACCCATCTTCCTGACCGCTGCATTTTGCCAAAACCATTGCTGTATTATTGCTCTCTGCCGTATGGGTAATGCCCACCCGGAGGGTGGCGATACGCTTTTCCTTGTCCTGCAGATCTGCCCGCATTTTTTCGTAAAGCGCCGCCATACGCCGGGCGTATTTCACCACGATCTCCCCTTCATCCGTCAGCTTTAATCCGCCTTTTCCCCGGATGAACAGGGGCACTCCAAACTCTTCCTCCAGCTGGCTGATGTGATGGCTCACCGCCGGCTGAGTCAAGGCCAATTCCTGTGCCGCCTTAGTAAAATTCTGGTGATCCGCCACCGCCAGCAGGGTGCACAATTTCGAACTGATCATAAGCTCTCCATAAATTTTCCGAATGGTATTCAAATAAATAATGATTTTACTTTATGCCAGCAAAAGTATATCATGTGGCCTATCGAAATTCAAGAGAGGAGTTACGAAAAAATGATCCGCACCTTAACCTTTTTCACGGCAAGCCTGCGATCGGCCCTCACGCCCCTGTTCCCACGGCGACGGCAACAGCTGTTGGAACTGCTGGAGGAGATCATGGGGGACGCCCCGCCGGACCCGGGTTGTGCCGACATTCTGGAGGCCTGGCTGGAGGAGTTTGGCTCCTGCGGCTTTGTGCTGGGAAACCTGGCCCTGTTCCTGGTTGGCTTTGTGCTGATGGTGGCTTTGGACGCCGTGATCCTGCATTGTGGGAGCCTGTGGCTGTCCACGGCACTGGGCGCTTTGAGCGGGATCTATGAGCTGCTTAAGTTCCGCCTTACCCGACACCGCTCATTGTCCGCACTCATGCTTTTGTTCCTGCTGTACTGGCTGATATCCGGCTTCCAATGGAGCATGGCATTTCTCATTCTGGTGTTTTTCACCAACATCATCGCATATTCAAATGCAGGAGGTCGCAAATGTTAAGTCAATTCATCCAAAATGCGGTGGGCACCAGCTCGGTAGCCTCCGTCATCATCTCCATCGCCCTAATGCTGTTTCTGGGCTTTCTCATGACCCGGCTGACCAAAAAACTGCGTCTGCCCAATGTCACCGCTTACATCGTCACCGGCATTCTCATCGGCCCGTACTGTCTGGACCTCATTCCCCAGACTGTCATCGGCGGCATGGATTTTCTGTCTGATATCGCCCTGGCGTTCATCGCCTTCAGCACCGGCGAATTTTTCCGTCTGTCTACTCTGCGGAAAAACGGTATGAAGGTGGTCATCATCACGGTCTTTGAAGCCCTGATGGCCACGGTGGTAGTGTTCATCGTCACCTACTTCGTTCTGGGCGTGGATCTTGCGTTCTCCGTGGTCCTTTCTGCTCTGGCCTCCGCCACAGCCCCCGCTTCCACCGTCATGACCATCCGTCAGACCGGCGCCCACGGCGATTTCGTAGATACCCTGCTGCAAGTGGTGGCGCTGGACGATGTGGTGGGTCTGATCGCATACAGCGTAGCCATTTCCATCGCCCTGGCCCTCAGCATGGGTAGCGCCGCTCTGAGTGTCGGAAGTATCATGCAGCCCATCGCCATGAATCTGGGCGTGTTCCTACTGGGCGGTCTGTTCGGCGTATTTCTCAAGTGGCTGATGCCCAAAAAGCGCTCCAAGGACAACCGGCTGATCATCTCCGTTTCCCTGCTGTTCGCCTTCTGCGGCATTTGCGCCATGCTGGATGTCTCCCCGCTGCTGGGCTGTATGTCCATGGGCACGGTGTACATCAACATCACCGACGACGGCAAGCTCTTCAAGCAACTCAACTACTTCACGCCGCCCATTTTGCTGCTGTTCTTCGTCCGTTCCGGCCTGTCCTTCAAGCTGGACGCTCTGGTCAACACTTCCGCCGCCGTTGGCAGAACGCCTCTGCTGGTGGTGGGCGTGGTGTACTTCTTCATGCGTATCGTGGGCAAGTACATCGGCGCATACATCGGCTGCCGAATGGTGAAAAAGCCCAAGGAAGTGCGCAACTATCTGGGCCTTGCCCTGATCCCCCAGGCAGGTGTCGCCATCGGTCTGGCTGCCCTGGGTGCCCGGACGCTGGGCGGCGAAACCGGCATTGCGCTGGAAACGGTGATTTTGGCTTCCAGCGTCCTTTACGAGCTGGTCGGCCCCGCCTGCGCCAAGCTGTCGCTGTATCTTTCCAAGTCCTATTCCTCTAAGCTGGAGGACATCGTACCTGCGGAGCAAGTGGTGGAGGAAGGCAGCGCCCCCAACGCCGTGGAGCTTCTGATCAAGCGCATTCAGGTCATTCAGGACGAGCTGCGCCAGGATCATCCCTCCGAGGAGGAAGAAGCCTTCCAGGAGGCCGCTGACGAATACTTCGAACACACACATTATCTTGCCGCCGCACATCAAAGAAAGGGGTAATCATCCATGCAAGACTATTTGGCAACGCTTCTGGGGCCCTGGGCCTCGGAGCTGAACACCGGTTCCATCCTGCTGCGCATTGCGCTGTCCCTGATCCTCGCCGCCATCGTCGGCTACGAGCGTTCCAGCAAACGCCACTCCGCAGGTCTGCGCACCTTCATCATCGTCTCTCTGGCAGCCACCACCGCCGCCATCATCGAAATGTACTTCTTCTCCATGGGCAGCACCAGTCCCTGGATCAGCGCCGCCGTGATCATCGGCATTGCCATGCTCTCAGGCTACTCCATTTTCTTCAGCTCCAAGGGCCAGATCAAGGGTCTGACCACCTCTGCCGGTCTGTGGGCCTGCGGCATCATCGGCATTGCCATCGGTTTAGGGCTGTACACCGCCGCCATCATCGCCTGGGTGTCGCTGCTGTGCGGGCTGTCTCTGTTTCCGGTGCTGGAGATGTATTTGAAAGACAAATCCAACCATTTTGAGGTCCATCTGGAGCTGAAAAGCAAAAGTGACCTGCAAAATTTCTCCACCACCATCCGGCGGCTGGGAATGCGCATCGACGACATTGAGCTGAACCCCGCTTACCTCAATTCCGGTCTCAGCGTGTACACCGTTTCCTTCACCATCAGCTCTCAGGAGCTGAAGAAGTATAAGCGCCACAGCGAGATCATCGAGGCCCTGCGTTCTCTGGATTACATCGCCTTTATCGAGGAGATCGGCCTGTAAGACATTTTTTCCCCCGAAGCGAATGCTTCGGGGGAAATCATTATTGGATCAGTTCCAGAATTTGCGCCACATTTTTCTTGCCAAAGAACACCTGCTCGTCGATCACCAGACACGGAACACTCATGGCCCCGTATTTTTCCCGTAGCTGCGGGAACAGCCGTGCGTCATACACCTGGGCCGTGACCAGCGGGTTCTCCGCCGCAATGCACTGGGCGCTCACCACCGTCTCCGGGCACATGGTACAGGACAGCGTCACCAAAATTTTGATTTCTACCGGATGGTCAATTGCCCGGATCCTCTGACGCAACGCTTCCTCCAGCGGTTGTCCGGGACCTGCTACATTATATAGTCCCAGCACGAAAGAGGTAAACTCGTGTCCCCCGGGCACACCGTGGAACGCAAGACCTGTTTCTTCCCCATTTCCCCGGCAGACCCGGACACAGGGCGGTCCGTCTCCCTTTTCCACAGCGATTTGGAGCTTCTCCGTCAGCGCCGTCAGGGAGCCCATCATCTGTTCCAACTCTTTTGATGCCTTGCTTTCATCCAGTGACAGCTTCAAAATCAGGGGCTGCTCCATCTTTTCGAACAGCATTTCCAGCTGGGATCGCATATCCTCCGGCATGGGCTCTTCCGCCGTTTGCGCCGCAGTTTCGGGCTTTTTCGGATGAAGTCCTGTCTTTTCCTGCATTTTTGCGGCGTACTTTTCCAGCTCCGTCGCCGCCAGGGCCCCGTCTGCCGTGGCAGTCACCACCTGGCGCAAGGGCTTGATGCACACATCCCCCGCACCGTAAACACCCTCCACGCTGGTTTTTCCGCTGTGATCCGTCACCAGATATCCCTGCTCGTTCCGCTCCACGCAGTCTGGCAGCTGTTCCGTTGCCGGGGCATAGCCCGCAAACACGAATACGCCGAAATCCTCCCCTGGCTTCGCCCGATACTCCGTCACCTCCCCGGTGGCGGTATTTTCATATTTGGCGTAGTTCAAGCTGCCGGCGCCGGAGACCTCCCGGAGAACGGTATTGGGCAACACCGTGATCTTTTCGTGGTTTTTCGCCTTGTCCGCCACGGAGGCAGCGCAGGAAAAATCCGATTTTCGAAGCAAAATGGTCACATGGCGGGCGAACTTCGTCAAAAAGACGCTCTCCTCCGCTGCCGCATAGCCGCCGCCCACCACAAAAATATCTTTCCCGGTGAAAAACTCCCCATCGCAGGTGGCGCAGTAGGCAACGCCCCGGCCCTTCCATTCGTCCTCGCCCCGGAAGCCCACATTTCTCGGGTGGGCCCCGGTGGCGATCAATACCCCGAAGCAACGATAGGAGGCAGTCGGCGTTGTAACTATTTTGATGTCGCCTTCCAGCTGATAGCCGATCGCTTCTTCATTTTTTAGGTCCGCACCGAAGACCTCAGCCTGCACCTTCATCGTATCCGTCAGTGCAGCACCGCTGACGCTCCGGATCCCCGGATAGTTGACCACCTCATCCGTGATGGCGATCTGGCCCCCGAACCGCTCCTTTTCCAGCACCAGCACCCGATATTTCGCCCGGGCCAGATAAATGGCGGCGGTGAGCCCCGCCGGGCCACCGCCTACGATCACTACATCGTAAAGTGCCTCCATCACAGCTGTCCCACCAGATCCAGACTGGGCTTCAAAGTCTCTTCACCGGGCTTCCAGTTGGCGGGGCACACCTGGTCTCCGTGGGCATAGACAAACTGACAGGCCTGGACCTTCCGCAGCAGCTCCTGGGCGTTGCGGCCCACATTCCCGGCGCTGACCTCATAGCCCACGATCTTCCCCTCCGGATCGATGATAAAGGTGCCCCGCTCTGCCAGGCCGTCCGCCTCAATGAGCACGCCAAAATCCCGGCAAATACTGTGGGTGGGATCTGCCAGCATGGGATAATTCAGCTTGCTGATCCGGGGCGAGGCATCATGCCATGCCTTGTGAACGAAGTGGGTGTCCGTGGACACGGAATACACTTCGCAGCCGATGGCCCGGAACTGCTCGTACTGCTCCGCCAGATCCTCCAGCTCCGTGGGGCAGACAAACGTGAAATCCGCCGGATAAAAGAAAAACACGCTCCATTTTCCCAGCACATCCTCTTTGGAAACGAACTTGAACGCCTTTTCATGGTAGGCATAGGTGCGAAAATCTCCGATTTCTTTGTTGATCAGTGACATTTTTCATTCCTCCATTCTGATTTTTGCAAGGTCAGTGTTCCCATTCTTTTGTAAATAATTCACTTCGTTTCGGGCATACTGCCAGAGAAAAGGAGTGAGACCATGGAAGAAAGCAAAACATATCTGCGCTCGTTTTTTCCCTATGCTGTGGCGGCATTTCTCATTGGCATTGTGGGCGGATTTGCCGCTGTACTGGGTCCCGCTTTTGTGCAGGATCTGGGGCTTGATTACAGCAACACCACCTGGACGGCCCTGGCCCAAACTGTCTCCACCGCCGCCTGGGCCCCGATCTTAGGAAAGCTTGCAGATGTCATTGGCCGCAGGAAAACGCTCCTGCTGGGGCTCTGTATATTTACTCTGGGCCACCTGTGCACAGCGCTGGCCAATTCTCTGGCGTTCATGCTGCTGTCCCGTTTTCTCATTGGACTGGGGACTGCTGCCCTTGCGCCGGTGATCATGGCCTATATCCTCACAGAATTTCCGCCCAATGCCACTGCCAAGGGCTTCTCCCTTTATATGCTCGTTTCCAGCAGCGCTGTCGTCTTTGGTCCCACCATCGGAAGCATTATGATCCAGCGCTCCGGCTGGCGCAGTATGAGCTGGCTTTGCGTGATTCTATGTCTGATTTGTAGTCTGATCTGTCTGCTCACCTGCAAAAAAGACCCCACCCCGCCAAAAGGGATCCAAAAATTTGACGCTCTGGGGGCTGTTTTCGTTGTTCTTTTTTTCAGCCTTGCTGTTTGCATTCCATCCTTCGCCCAGAACTTCGGCCTTGGAACCTCAATTTTCTGGATCATCTTGATCGCAGCCGGGCTTTCCTTGCTGGGACTGATCTGGCAGGAAAACCGTACCACCGACCCCATATTGCCCGGGCAGTTTTTGCGGCAGCGAACCTTTGTCTATTCCATTCTGGCGCTTTTTTTGACCCAAGGACTTATGCAGGCCAACATGACCAACTCCATCGTATTCGTCAACTACACCCACCCAGGCAACAGTGTCATCTCCGGGCTTTCCATTTCCGTCATGTATCTGGGAATGGCTCTTGGCGCTGTGATCCTGGGGCCGTTGGCAGACCGATGTTCTCCCAAAACGCTTCTGCGCTGTTCCCTCGGGCTGACCGGTCTCGGCTGTGGACTTTTTCTGTTTTTCGGCACCCACACACCACCCTGGCTGATGATGATCCCCTTGGGGATCCTGGGCTTTGGCCTGGGTGGAAACGGCACCATTTTTATGAAGCTGGTACTTTCCGGCCTGCCTGCGGAACAGGCCGGGGCCGGTTCCGGTACCTTCGGTCTGTTCCGGGATCTGGCTGCTCCCTTTGGGGTTGCCGTGTTCGTGCCCCTGTTCACCAATTGTATCACCACACAGACTGCCCTGGGTCATACCCCCGGTGACTCTGCCGTTGTGGCTCTGCGCTTGCTTGCCATCGTAGAAGTGCTGTGTGTTGCAGGGAGTTTGATCGCCGTCCATTTGATCCCCCATCCGAAAAAGCAAAAGGAGTGACCCCCATGAAATTAACGGACAAAGTCGTACTCGTCACCGCTTCTACCCGGGGCATTGGCCTTGCCATTGCCCAAAAATGCGCCCAGGAAGGGGCCCAGGTGTACCTCGCCGCCCGTGATCTTCCCAAAGCACAGAAAATCGCAGACGAAATGATCCGCCAGGGTGGAAACGCCCACTGCGTTTATTGCGACGCCACGAAGCCGGAAAGCTTCGTGACCATGGTAGATGACACCGTCAACTCTGCCGGACGTCTGGATGTTCTGGTGAACAACTTCGGTACCTCCGATCCCAAAACAGACCTGGATCTGCGAAATACGCAATTAGACTGCTTTTTGAACACCGTCTCCATCAATCTGCGCAGCGTATTTCTGTCCAGTCAAGCCGCCGTGAGACATATGCACCAGGGCGGGAGTATCATCAATATCTCCTCCGTGGGCGGTCTGGTGCCGGATATTTCCCAGATCGGCTACGGCACAGCCAAGGCCGCCATCAATCATTTGACCAAGCTCATTGCATTACAGGAAGCCAAAAACGGCATTCGCTGCAACGCCGTCCTGCCCGGCATGATCGCCACGGATGCGGTGCAGCAGCATTTGAGCGACGATTTTCGCACGCTCTTTCTGCAGCACATCCCCCTGGGGCGCATGGGTCTACCGGAGGAGATCGCAGGGGCGGTGTGTTATCTTGCCAGCGACGAGGCCGCCTACGTCACCGGGCAGCTGCTCACGCTCAGCGGTGGCTTTGCGCTGGGAACGCCGGTGTACGGCGACCTTGCAGACCGAAAAAACCGACGATAACAAAAATCCCCTTGCAATGGGGGCAGGACCGTGGTATACTAATGGTAGTTAGCAGTAGCTAACCGAGTATTCCGAAAGAAGGTCGTGT
Organism: uncultured Oscillospiraceae bacterium; assembly: GCA_964528715.1. GTDB lineage: Bacteria > Bacillota > Clostridia > Oscillospirales > Oscillospiraceae > Faecousia. The sequence continues at coordinate 8,304 of CAZGTR010000025.1, forward strand.
TATGGTAAATGCCGTTATCATTCTCATTTTGGTGCTGGTGGTGATCCTGGCGGTGCTGCGTGCCCGGAAGCACTTCCGGGGCGGCGGCTGCTGCGGCAGCGGGAGCAACACCATCCGCACCCACAAGACCCTGACCCAACCGGTGATCTGCAAAAAGGTGCTGACTGTGGAGGGGATGCACTGTGAAAACTGTCAAGCCCGAGCGGAAAATGCCATCGATCGGTTTCCCCAGGCCGCCTGCACCGTGGATCTGCGGAAAAAGACGGCCACCGTCTCCCTGACAGCGGCGCTATCCGATCAGGAACTGAAAAATGCGGTGGAGAAGCTGGGCTATCAAGTCATCTCCATCCAATAATCTGTCCAAATGCAAGCAGTGTGCCCCGTCACGCTGCTTGCATTTTTTGAAAAAATAGTTGCAAGAACATTCCGAAACGATTATACTATCCTAAAAAGTATCGTCTACTAGAAAGAGGGATATCCTATGTTTGACAGCCACCTGCTTCAGCTGTTTCTCGACTCCTTTCCAAAAATACTGCTGCCCGGTTTGACCATGACCATCCCCCTGACCATCATTGCCTTTTCCATTGCGCTGGTCATCGCCGTAGTAGCTGCGCTGGTGCAGTTTGCCAACATTCCCGGTCTCAAGCAACTGGCCCGCTTCTATATCTGGATCTTCCGGGGCACACCGCTGCTGGTGCAGCTGTTCGTGGTTTTCTACGGTCTGCCCAAGGTAGGGCTGACTCTGGAACCCTTTCCTGCCGCTGTGCTGGTCTTTTCCCTGAATGAAGGTGCCTACTGCGCCGAGACCATCCGGGCTGCACTGGAATCCGTCCCCAAGGGGCAGATGGAAGCAGGATTGTGCGCCGGACTTTCCTATCTGCAAACGGTTTTCCGCATCGTGCTCCCCCAGGCTCTACGCACGGCATTCCCGCCTTTGAGCAACTCCCTGATCTCCATGGTGAAAGACACCTCTCTAGCTGCCAACATCACCGTCACGGAAATGTTCATGGTGACACAGCGGATCGTAGCCCGGACTTATGAGCCGCTTCTATTATATATAGAGGTTGGTCTGATCTATCTGCTTTTCTCCACCGTGCTGACCAAGTTGCAGGCCTTTGGCGAAAAGCGCCTGGCCAGCTACGGCAGAAAGGGGGCGTGAGCCATGCTGGAGATCAAAAACGTTGTCAAGAGCTTTGACGGCGGCGCCGTGGTCCGGGACGTGAGCTTCACCGTTGACCCGGGCGATGTCATCGCCATCATCGGTCCCAGCGGCTCCGGCAAGACCACTCTGCTGCGGTGTCTGAACTTTCTGGAACGAGCGGACAGTGGCACGCTGGTGTTCGACGGCGAAGCCTTCGACCTGCATAAAACATCCAAAAAGGACATTGCCCGGCTGCGAAAAAAGACCGGTTTTGTATTCCAAAACTACAATCTGTTCGCCAACAAGACCGCCCTGCAAAATGTCACCGAGGGGCTGACCGTCGGTCGCAAAATGCCGAAAGCCGACGCCCAACGCATCGGAAAAGCCGCACTGGACAAGGTGGGCCTTTCCGACCGGTACGACTACTACCCCGCCCAGCTCTCCGGTGGGCAGCAGCAGCGGGTCGCCATTGCCCGGGCAATGGTCACAGACCCGGAGATCATCTATTTCGACGAACCCACTTCGGCGCTGGATCCGGAGCTGACCGGCGAAGTTCTTTCCGTCATGCGTTCCCTGGCCCAGGAGGGCCGGACCATGCTGGTGGTGACCCACGAAATGAATTTTGCCCGGACCGTTTCCAACAAGGTCATCTTCATGGATGACGGCGTGATCGTAGAAGCCGGACCATCCCAGGAGATCTTCGAGCATCCCAAACAGGAGCGCACCAAGGCTTTCCTGCAAATTTTCAAAGACAAGGAGTCCTAAGAATGAAAAAACTGTTTTCTTTGCTGCTGGCACTTTTGCTGATCAGCACCATCTTTACCGCCTGCACATCCAACACATCCACCGATCTACTCTCTGATATCCGCCAGCGGGGCTATATTATCGTCGCCATGGAAGGCACCTGGTCTCCCTGGACTTATCACGACGAGACCGACACCTTGGTGGGCTACGATGTGGAAGTGGCCCAGAACATCGCCAAAAAGCTGGGGGTTGAAGTCCGGTTCGTGGAGGGCGAATGGGACGGCCTGCTGGGCGGTCTGGACAGCGGCCGGTATGACATCATGGTCAACGGCGTAGGTGTCACCGACGAGCGGCAGGAGAAGTACGATTTCTCCACCCCTTATGCCTATAACCGCACCGCCGTCATCGTGCGCAAGGATGACAACTCCATCCACTCTATGGAGGACCTAAAGGGAAAGAAAACTGCCAACACCATTTCCAGCACCTATGCGGCCCAGGCCGAAAGCTACGGTGCCACCGTTACCGCCGTGGACGATCTGAACCAGACCATCGAGCTGCTGCTGGGCGGGCGCATTGATGCCACGCTGAACGCCGAGGCCGTCTACACCGACTATGTCAAGGCCCATCCGGATGCCAACATCAAGATCGCCACCTATTCCGATGAGGTGGAGCAGATCGCCATTCCGGTGCGCAAGGACGCTTCCACCACCACGCTGCTGGAAGCCATCAACAAGGCCCTGGCTGAGCTTGCCGCCGACGGCACCCTGTCCGCCCTGTCTGAAAAGTATTTCGGCACGGACATCTCCAAAAACTGAAAAATCATGCGCCAAAGGCACCGCACAAGCGGTGCCTTTGTTTTGTGAAAACTGATATTTTTTCGCAGGAACGGAAAATTTTCCTTGCATTTTGGGGCAAGGCGTACCATAATAAAAGATGTGGGTCCGCCCACCCCCCAATTTATAATCTACCCGGCGCTGTTTCCCGGCACCGGAGAAATGAGGCATCACTATGGAGAGAAAAATTGGAACCACTTCCCGGGGTA
>CAZGTR010000026.1:0-11139 GCA_964528715.1 uncultured Oscillospiraceae bacterium
AGGTGCATATTTTGAGATTATCTGGAGATTGGAGGTGCAGTGAATGGCTAAGTGTGATTTTTGTGACAAGGGTGTGACCTTCGGCATTAAGGTTTCCCACTCCCACAGACGTTCCAACCGTGCTTGGAAGCCCAATGTCAAGCGTGTCAAGGCGGTTGTCAACGGTACTCCGTGCCATGTGTACGCCTGTACCAGATGTCTCCGTTCCAACAAGGTTGAGCGGGCCATCTGATTAATCCCTGCCAACAATAACGCCACCGACTCCGGTGGCGTTTTTTGCTACCCATTTTGAGCCAGGATGGATAAGCCGCCCCCCAATAGTTGGGGGCTTCGTACTGGTACGGTGTGCACCCAAGCCTTCCCTTTCCGGGAAGGCTTGAGTGCAATATACAACTTCGTAACATCGCTTTTGCTGCATTTTAAATCTTTCTATCCACCGGATAGTTTGTGCCGCCGAAGTGCTAACATCCTCCAAAACAGGACTTGATCCTCGCTCATGATTTCACTTCAACTTCTTGTACAGCACCCGCATATCGTCTCCCCAGCAATCGATGCGGTTTTCCTGATAGGCATAGCCGTATTTTTCGTACAGGCCCTCAAAATCCGTAGCGATATATACTTTTTCGTTTCCCTGCTCCCTGGCTACATTCTCCGCATAGTCCAAAAGCACTCCCGCATAATGGTGGCCCCGGTATTCCGGTGCCGTGTAGACAAATCCGATCCAGGGGAATAGGCTTTCGTCCCGAACGCTGTCCTGTCTGGCAAGGGTAAGGAACGACACCAATTTGTCTTCATCCATCAGCAGATACACATCTCCCTCGCCGCCCAGAGTGTTAAAAAAATTCCCATCCCGCAGCAGATCCCGCAGGAAGTAAGCAGCACCCCAGTCACATTTAGAAATTTTATCCAGCAGTTCCTGTTGTGCATTGCTTTTAAAGTATGATACGATCTTCATATTCAAAATCTCCTTTTTCGTTGTTCGTTTTGTTTTGCAACGCCTTTGCTCCAGTCCCGCTTCCGGCGGCGCATCTCCTCTTTGTCCACCGCTTCCTCTTGGAGCTTGCAGTAGCTCTCCCACCGGGCACGGGGCAGTTCTCCGGAGTCGATGGCCCTGCGGATGGCACAGCCCGGCTCCCGGGTGTGGGAACAATCGGAAAAACGGCATTGACCCAGATAGCATTCCACATCCGCAAAAGCATCTCCGATGCCACCGGACACTTCCCACATCCCAAACTCCCGCATTCCCGGGGTGTCGATGATCATGCCACCGCCATCGAGCCGCAGCAGCTGCCGGTGTGTGGTGGTATGGCGGCCCTTGCTGTCCTGCTCCCGGATACCGCCCACCTCCATCATCTGCTCCCCAGCCAGCGCATTGACAAGGCTGGATTTTCCCACGCCGGAGGAACCCAGAAATACCACCGTCTTTCCCGGCTGCAAATAAGTGCGCAGGTTTTCCAGCCCGGCACCTGTCCGGGCGCTGACGCTGTGGATGTCCACCCCCGGTGCCACCCGGGCCACCTGCCTTTCGTACAGTCCCGGCGCTTGCACCAGATCGGCTTTCGTCAGCAACACCACCGGCGTGGCCCCGGATCGCCAGGCGAGAGTCAGGTAGCGTTCCAGCCGCCGGGGATTGAAGTCCATATTTAAGGACTGCATGATGAATACATAATCAAAATTCGCCGCCACCGCCTGCATCCTGGGCACCGGCCCCGGCTCTTTCCGAGCAAAGAAAGTCCTGCGGGGCAAGGTCGCCGTGATGAGGCTGTCCCCATCCGGGACAAAGCGGAGCATCACGAAATCCCCCACCGTGGGGATTTCTTCCACCCCTGCGTAGTAATTGCCAGTTTTCAGCTGGGCATAGACGGTGCCATGCTGGCAGGCCACCTCATAGCGCTGCTTATATTGGGCCGTGACCCGTGCCGGGATCCCCGGCAGAGCCTTGGTGTCGGGGCAAATACCGTAATCGCTGATATTGAACATTTTTATCCTCCAAATTCAGTTTTTGTTTCGAAAGCAAACATTTTTCAAACATTTGACATCACTCCTTTTCTCAACTGCCAACTGAAAATGGGCGCAAAAATACCGCAGCAAAGCAGTTCCCGATCATGGCTGCATCCTGCGGCTTCCATCTATCCGAAAGTTACTCAAAAACGGCGCACCAAAGCCAGGGGCCTTTGCCCCCTGTTTTTTCAGCGCCCATATTCAGTTAGCCGAAAACGACCTCACGAACGATCATACAATTTTTCTCCTTTCTCGGTCTGCTTTTTTGCAGTACCATGTATCGTCATTATATATTCTAAAATATCCGTTGTCAATCCCGCCCTTATTTTTTCTTGCATTTTTTTGCAGGCATGGTAAAATGGACCTATCAAAGGAGGGAGTTGCCATGCGTTCCATCAAATTTATGATCTTCGGTGCGTTTTTGATCTTACTGGGGCCGATCTTGTCCCTCGTGGACTTCTTTTTCCACGATGTTTGCATTCTTTGCTGGATCATCGGTATCCCGGTGCTGCTCATCGGAATGTGGATGCCTGCGGACGGCTCCAAAGATACCCCCGACCCCACGGATGGACTGCCCCAAAAAGTCTGCCCGGAATGCGGCAAGTCCCACGATTTCGACTATCCAAAATGTCCCCATTGCGGGCACGACTATCAATCAAAATAGCGTGGCTAAACAAACACCCTGTCTGTTTAATATGCCCCCTGTCAAATAGACAGGGGGTCTTTTCTTTCAAGGTGCTTACTGCACAATATTTCGCTTATCCGGCTCAAAGATTGCTCTCCTTTTGATTAACTGACTTGCGGAGGTAATTGCCAATATTGGTCAGACACAGCAGCAGTGTCACCAGAAAGAAACCGGGAATAATAATGATCCACCAGCTTTGGCTCATGAGGGCCTTTTCTGCCAGAGAAAGCATACTGCCCCAGGAGATGATCTCCAGCGGCAGGCCCATGCCGATAAAGCTAAGGGTAGACTCGGTGGTGATGGCGCTGCGGACATTCATCACCACCATGAACATGATGGAGGCAATGAAATTAGGGGCCAGGTGTTTGCTCAGAATATGGGGGAATTTACCACCCATACATTTGGAAGCGACCACATAGCCACTGTTTCGGATCTGGCGGACTTCTGTGCGGACAACTTTGGCAATGCTTGGCCAGCTGGTCACACCAATGACGATGGAAAGGGAAAGCACATTGGCTTGGCCCAAGATCGCCTGTAAAAACAAAACGATCAGCAGGCTCGGCACGCTGAGAAAAATTTCCGTAAAGCGCATCATCAGGCCATCCAGCCACCCAGGGGCGACGCCGCTTAATGCGCCATAGACAACGGCGATGGCGGTGGAGATAAGCGTCGCCAGAAAGCCAATGGCGATGGAAATGCGACCGCCATACCAGATGCCGGAGAAAATATCACGACCCAAGGTATCTGTGCCAAAGAAAAACTCCCGGTTGGGAGCGATATTGGGATTTTTTAAATCCAGAAATGTGGGGTCTTTGGTCATGAAAATTTCTGCGGTCAGACAGCACAGCACGATCACACCGAATAAGATCACAGAGATCCATGGAAAATCACGGTTACGCTTTTGTTTTTTGGCTGGAGCGGCTATTTCGGGACGAATGCCCACTTGGGTGAACAATTCTTGATCTGTCATACGTTGTGCACCTCCGATGTTTCCACGACCTCACTGGCTTTGATCCTGGGGTCGATGTGCTCGTTGATGGTCTGACCCAGCAGATTGCAGAAGATCACCAGAATGCCTGTTATCATACAAAGCACCATTAAAAGATTGTAGTCGTGGTATTGGGCACTTTCAAAGGACAGGGTGCCGATACCGGGATAGCTGAATACCTTTTCTACGATATAGGTGCCACCCAGCACATGGGGAACGGAGATCGCCATGATGCTGATGTAGGTGGGCATGATGTTGCGCAGGCAGTGCCCAAACAGGATCTTCTTTTTGGAAAGCCCCTTGGCCTTGCCCAGCAGAACATACTCTGCTCTGGTTTCTTCCAGCAGCTTGTTGCGGATCATATAGGCGTAATACCAGAGGTGCTCCAAAACAACAATGGTCAAAGGCAGGATCAAGTGCCACATCCGGTTGAAAAGATCCCCCTTTTGGCCCACGTCGTAGGCACCACTGCTGGGAAAAACGTGGAGCAGTACAGAAAACACCAAAATCAGCACCAGCGACAGCCAGAATTCCGGAATGCAGCTGATGATCGTGCCGATTTTACAAAGAAGCTTATCCGGCCATTTATCTTCATACCATGCGCACAGGACCCCAAGCCCCAATGCGCTGATGAAGGTCAAAACGAAACCAATACCGCCCAGGATCAATGTGTTTCCGATTCGGTTGCCGATGACGGTGAGCACATTCTGTTTGTACTTGTAGGAGATACCAAAATCCCCCTTGAGGGCGTTTTCCAGCCAGCGGATATACTGGACATGGATGGGATCGTTCAGCCCCAGTTTTTCACGGGCGGCTTCCTTTTCTGCGACGCTCATTTTCTCCGTTCGCTCACCGTAGTAGCTTATCAGCGGATCGCCGGGTGCCAGACGGGAAATGTAAAATACTGCAACGGACAAAATCAGTACGCTGAGGACAAAAATCAGCACTTTTTTGCCGTAATAGACGAAAGGATCGTGCTTCATGCCTCCGCCTCCTTTTGCAGTACAAAGTGACCGGGGGAAACTTCCGTCAGTACGCCATCGCGCTGGAAGTCCAGTTCGTCAAAGTCACAATGCGGACGGTTCCGTTCTGCGATCGGGTCGGGAATGGGAATAGCCGAGAGCAGGGCTTTGGTATAGGGGTGCTGAGGGTTAGAATACAACTCTGCCGTGGGGGCGACCTCCACCAGCTTGCCATGGTACATGACACCTACCCGATGGCAGAGAAACTCCACCATGGAAAGGTCGTGGGCAATGAACAAAATGGAAACCCCATGCTCCCGGTTGCAGTGCCGGAACAGATTGATGATCTGGGCCTGGATGGATACGTCCAGAGAGGCAATGGGTTCATCCGCTACCAGCAGCTCCGGTTCCATGGAAAGGGCCCGGGCGATGGCAACACGTTGCCGCTGCCCACCGGATAGCTCACTGGGATATTTATCCAGATACCCAGCGTCCATGCCTACATATTTCAGCTGATATTCTGCCTCTGCCCGGAGGGAGCCTCTAGGGGGGATCACATGGTGAATGGACATGGGCTCGGCAATGATATCCGCCACCTTCATCCGCTGATTTAAGCTGGAGGCGGAGTCCTGGAAAATGATCTGCCGTTGGGATTCCAGCATTTTATGCTGCTTGCGGTATTCGTTCCGGTCACAAATATTGATCCCGTGATAAAATATCTTTCCTGCGCAGGGCCTGTAAACATTCATGATGCACCGGGCAACGGTGGACTTTCCGGAGCCGGACTCACCAACAAGACCGAAAATTTCACCTTTCTTCATTTGGAAGGACACATCGTCCACCGCATTGACAACAGCGTGCTTGCCCAATTTAAATACATGGGACAGGTGTTGTACATCCAGTAGATTTTCAGACATGGGTTTTCTCTCCGATCGGTGAAGTGATTTTGGGCGCTCTGGGGTCTAAGAGCCAGGTGGCTGCATAATGGGTATCAGAAATTTGGAACATGGGAGGCTGCTCAAGGTAGTCGATCTCCAGAGCGTATTCGTTGCGGCAGGCAAAAGCGTCACCTGCTGGTGGGTCGAGAAGCGTCGGGGGCATACCGGGGATGGTTTTGAGCGACTCCTTCCCCTTGTTCAGCGCTGGCAGGGACTGCAACAATCCCCAGGTGTAAGGGTGCCGAGGGTCGTAATAGATCTCCTCGGCTGTGCCGATCTCCACGATCTTTCCGGCGTACATAATGGCAACTCGGTCGGCGGCCCGGGCCACTACCCCCAGATCGTGAGAAACCAGAATGGTGGCGGTGCCCAATTTCTGCTGGATATCTTTCAGCAGGTCCAGAATTTGCGCCTGGATGGTCACATCCAGGGCGGTGGTAGGCTCGTCGGCTAGCAGGATCTTTGGGTCCGAGGCAAGTGCAATGGCCATGACACTGCGCTGGCGCATTCCGCCGGAAAAATGATAGGGGTACAGCTTGTATCGCTGATGGGGTTGTGAGATCCCCACCAGCTCCATCAGCGCAATGACCCGGTCGTAAACCTGTTCCCGGGAAAGCTTGGGTTGATGGACCCAAATGGCCTCTGCGATTTGTTTCCCAATGGGAATGGTGGGATCCAAGGCGGTCATAGGGTCTTGAAACACCATGGAAAACAGCTTGCCACGAAGTTTTTGCATCTGTTTTTCGGAATAGCTCGTGATATCCACGCCATTTGTTGTGATGGCACCACCCTCGATCTTGGCAGATTTGGGCAGCAGCTTCATAATGGATTTGCAGAGCATACTTTTTCCGCAACCGCTTTCGCCCACGATGGCCAAAACCTCTCCGGGGTGCAGATCAAAGCTCACATCCCGTACTGCGTGTACCGTCCCGTGGGGGGTGTGGATGTTCACTTGAAGATGTTCGATTTTTAGTAGTTCTTCCATAGGGGGGTCCTGTCTTTCTGGTGCTTTTTCTTCATACACAGCTGCAAAACAGGTTCTGTTGCACAGCGGTCTATGGAGAAACGGTAGAACAAGGGGCTGTTACCAGCCCCTTATTGTCGAGTTTTGGGATCAGTCTATGGTCCACTGGGTGATGTTCCAGAAAATACCCACGCCATGATGGCCCAGAATGGTGTCTTGATCGATGCCGTGGATGGATTTATCTACCACAAACAGGCCGTTCAGATAGCAGAAGAAGGTATAGGCTGGATCTGCTGCCAGTGCGATCTGGAATTGCTTGTAGTACTCGGCACGCTCTGTTTCATCATCGGTCTGACGGGCCAGAGTCAGATATTTATCCACATCTGCGTTGGAATAGCCGGAGTAGTTGGCACCCTTGTTGGTACCGAAGACCTTGTAGGTGTGGTCATCTGCGTCGAAGGGAGACCCCCAACCGATGATACAGCACTCCTGCCCACCCCAGTCAATGCCGTTGGAGGGGACGTTGGCTTTCACATCCAGGCCGATCTGCCGCAGCTGCTGGGCAGCGATCTGGGCCATGTCGATGCGCACTTGATCGCCGGGGGTAGCATTGATGGTGAAGCTGATCCGCTGATCATTGCGGCACCAGTAGCCGTCGGCGTCCATCGTGCAACCGACGGATTTTAGAATTTCGGCGGCTTTTTCCGGATCATAGTCGTAATGCTCCACGCCTTCGTAGTTATACTGATTTAGCTGAATGGGGCTGTAAGCGGGAAAACCCTGGCCCAGCATGACCGAATCCACAATAGCCTGAGCGTCGATGGCGTAGTTGATGGCAGGGATGATGTCTGCGTTTTCCTGCCAGTATTCATTCTGAAAGTTATAGAGGATACCACGATAGTCGGCGGTTTTCATGGTATAAAGCGTCAGACCGTTGGAATTTTTGAAAGCCTGTGCATCCTTTGGGGTGATCTGTGCCAGATCCAGCTCGCCGTTTTTCAGCTGCAATGCCTTGGCATTGTCATCGGTGACAATCTTGAAGATCACAGTGTCGATCTGGGCAGCACCGGCAAAATAACTGTCGTTTTTTACCATGGTGATGGCCTGTCCCACATCCCAGCTTTCCAGCTTGTACGGACCGGTGCCAATGGGATTTTTGAAATAATCGGATTCCCACATATCTTCCCCTGCCAGACAATGTGCAGGCAGAATGGACATAGTCATGTAGTTTAAGAATGCGTAGTTGGGCTCGGACAGGATGAAAGCGATCTCAGTATCGGAGAGGATCTTGATTTCCTGGACCTGTTCGTAGTTGGGGGCGTTTTCGGATCCGTTATCGGGATCCATGATGGCTTCAATGGTGAATTTCACATCTTCTGCGGTGAATGCTTCGCCGTCGTGCCAGAGAACATCGCTACGCAGTTGGAAGGTGTAGGTCAGCGTCTGCTCGTCATAACGCCAGCTTTCAGCCAGAGAGGGAACAAGCTCGCCGTCGCCGTCCCGTTTCAGCAGTCCGTCAAACAAAAGATGCTTGATCTCGCAGTGTTCGTTCATGATGGGGTTGATGGAGTCGTAGTCGCCAGAACCGTAGACCAGCGTACTACCGGTATCCGTATTGCCGCCGCAAGCAGCAAAACCTAGAAGCATGATAGCTGCCAACAGAAAAGCCAAGATCTTTTTCATTCAAATTTTTCCTTTTTTCAGGGCAAGGTGGTGTATTACAACCATGCCTGTCTTTCTTTTGTGGTTTGATTGGGCATTGCCTCGGTGTCGTACCAGCGATACCTGGGAAGTTTCTTACCCATTATAACGATATTTTTATATCGATGGAAGCCCCCCTGGGGGATGAAATCTCACAAATATGCACATCTTACCGCTTTTCTTTCCTCTTTCAGGCGCAAAATGACCCCTTTGGGAAGCCTCGAAGCTTTTGCCGCTTCGAACCGCTACCCCAAGGGGTCCGTTCCTTCAGTTATTCACCGGATGGTGGGCATTGGGGCTGGTGGGGGTCAGCGCCTGGAAGGTATAGCCGTTTTGCAGGCCCCAGATGATGATCCGCTCCACCGCTTCCACGCTGTAATCATACAGGTCATGCTGCAAAACAATGGCGGTCTTTTTGCTGCCAATACCCTTGATCACATTGTTGTACACCTCGTCGGCACTCTTGGCGCCGCCGGCATCGCCGCTGTCCACATTCCAGTCAAAATACTGGAAGCCCTTGGCGGTAACGCCCTTGGTCAGCGCCGTCATGATGCCCTTGCAGTACTTTTTGCTGACACCATTGGAGCTGCCACCGGGGAAACGCATAAAGGTCGTGGTCACGCCGGTGTACTGCTTGATGATCTGCTGCATTCCATACAGATCTTCATAAAAAGCACTTTCACTTTGGTAGATCTTGTCATAGCGGTGGCTCATGGAATGGATGGCAATGCTATGCCCGCCCTTTACGATATTGTTGAGCAGAGTATCCATTTCATAGCCGGTATTGACCACAAAGAAGGTAGCCTTGGCATTGTACTTTTCCAGTACATCCAGCAGCTCCTGGGTATGTTTCGAGGGGCCGTCGTCAAAGGTCAGATAGATGACCTTTCCCTCCGGATCCACGATATCCGGCTGTTTGATGGGTTCCACCGTCACCTTCCGGTCCACGCTGGCGGTATTTCCTGCTGCGTCCGTCACGGTATAGGTCAAGATATACTCCCCTGCGATCATCGGATCCACTGTACCGACGATCTGCACCTTTGCGGTCACATCGCCGTCCCGATTATCCACTGCGGAATAACCCGGCTCTTCAAAAACCGCACCCGCCGTGATGGTCATGCTGCTTTCACCCTTTAGGCTGATCACAGGTGCGTCCACATCTCCGTACCGGATGGCCCGCTGGACACTGGCAGAATTGCCGGAGGAGTCTTTCACGGTGTAGGTGATGGTGTCCCCCTCCCGGGTAACAGTCACCTTGTCCGTCAGGTCGCCGTCATAGTTATCCGTGGCAATAAAGCCTTCTTCCACGTATTCTTCTCCGGGCATGGTGATGTGACCGGGATTTTCCCGCAGCGTGATCACCGGCGCAGTGGTATCTACAATGTGCACTGTCCGCTTTGCGCTTTTCCTCAGCCACAGATAGCGTACCCGGTAGCGAAGGGTATAGGTGCCCAGCTTACTGTCGTTCACCTGTCCGGAAATGTCCGGCTCTCTGGCTTCCCCGTTGACGGTGGCCTCCACACCGGGATCCTGATAAAACTGACCATATTCCAGTGTCAACTCTCTGTCTCCCCGCAGTTCCAGCCGAATATCCGTCAGCGCTGTGATCAACACAAAAACCAGAAGCAGGCACGCCACCACAGCGCCACCACACAGAATGTGCTTCCGGTGGTGCTGGCGTTTGCGCTGCTCGTAATGACGGCGGTAGGCATTGTCATGAACAGAACGCTGTTCTCTCTTTTCTTCCATCTGTCTCATTCTCTCCCATTTTGCTTTACATAATATCTACGTCCAAGTATACAGCATTTCTTTGGAAAGTCAACACCGATCCCCAAACTGTATCCATTTTGTCACCACATTGTATTTTTTATTTTCCATTATCCCGGGAATTTCTTAATCGTTTCTTTATTGCATTCTTGTTTTCGGTCTGCTATAATAGTACCAATCAATCATTACCTGCGAGGAAAAAGAAATATATGAAATTCTTGACCAGCTTTTTGAAGGGGACCATTGCCGGCATTGGGGGTATTGCACCCGGACTCAGCGGCAGCGTACTTCTGGTGATCCTGGGACTGTACGAAGACGCTGTCAACGCCATCGGTACTCTGTTCAAAAACTTTAAAAAAAATATTCTGTTTCTGCTGCCTCTGGCCCTTGGCTTTGGCTGTGGCGTTCTGCTATTTAGCAAAGTCGTGGACTTTATGCTGACGGAATACGAATTTTATACACGCTATGCGTTCCTGGGTCTGGTGCTCGGTACCGTTCCGCTGTTTTTCCAGGAGACTCGGAAAAAAGGCTTCTCCCGGGGCTACTATCTGGTGATCATCGTTGCAGCAGCAGCTGGTTTTCTGCTTTTCGGCTTCAACCGAAACCTGTTCCCTGTGATCACGGAGCCCAGTCTGTTCCAATCCGTTCTGCTTGGCGTGATGGTGGCAGGCTCCTCCATCATCCCCGGCATTGACAGTGCCGTGATCTTATCCGCACTGGGACTTTATGAGCTGTATGTCAGCTCTCTTGCCAGCTTTCATTTGCCGGTACTGATCCCCGCCGCATTTGGTTTGCTTTTGGGTGCTTTGGTCTTCTCCGGTATCATGCACATTCTGCTGGACAAATGCTACACCTTGACCTTTTCCGTGATCTTTGGTCTGTTTCTGTCCATCATCCCGGATGTGCTCAACGAAAGCTGCACCATCACTTCTGTCCCCCAGGGACTTGCCGCAGTTGCCTACGCCGTTGTTGGCTGTCTGCTTTCCTACTATCTGGGAGATATCCAGGGCAACAACGCCAAGCTCAAGAGCCTGTTCAAAAAAGCATAAGATCTACGCCGGATACATTTGTATCCGGCGCCAGTCTGTCAAAAAACTACCAATACTCCCTGATTTGTGATATAATATTCACAG